>CAWUOA010000674.1:0-1871 GCA_963923225.1 uncultured Planctomycetaceae bacterium | reverse complement strand
GTCGGCCTGGACCGCCTCGATCTCGTGCTCGCGGGTGTACTTGTAGCTCTTGGTCGAGCCCTCGTGGTCGTTGAAGGTGACGCAGGGGGAGATCACGTCCACCAGCGCCAGCCCCTTGTGGGAGAGGCCCGCCTTGAGGATCGGGACGAGCTGCCGCTTGTCGCCGGAGAAGGATCGCGCCACGAAGGTGGCGCCGATGGAGAGTGCGAACTGCGCCGGATCGATCGGGGCCTGCTCGTTGGCCTCGCCGCGCTTCGACTTGCTGCCGATGTCGGCCGACGCGGAGAACTGCCCCTTCGTCAGGCCGTAGACGCCGTTGTTCTCGATGACGTAGAGCATGTCGACGTTGCGGCGGATGGCGTGCGCCATCTGGCCCAGGCCGATGGAGAGCGAGTCGCCGTCGCCGGAGATGCCGATGAACGTCAGACCGCGGTTGGCGGCGGAGGCGCCGGTGGTCACCGACGGCATGCGGCCGTGGACGGAGTTGAAGCCGTGCGACTGCTTCATGAAGTAGGCGGTGGTCTTCGAGGAGCAGCCGATGCCGCTCATCTTCGCCGCCCGGTGCGGCTCGAGGTCGAGCTCCCAGGCGGCCTGGACCAGCGCCGCGGTGACGGAGTCGTGCCCGCAGCCGGCGCAGAGCGTCGACATCACCCCCTCGTAGTCGCGGAGGGTGAGGCCGCGGCCGTTGGTGCGGACGCTGGGATGGCGGACGGGCGGCTTGGCGATCGAGGTCATGCGGGCACTCCACCCAGTCGGTCGGTCGGGGACAGGTGACGGCTGACGGCGTCGACGACGACGCGCGCCGCCAGCGGCATCCCGCCGTAGTCGAGAATCGGAACGAGCGTGTCGGGGGCGATGCCGAGCTCGATGGAGAGCAGCGCCCGCAGCTGGCCGTCGCGGTTCTGCTCGACGACGAACACGCGCTCGTGCGACTCGACGAACTCCCGCACCTCCTCCGAGAAGGGGAAGGCGCGGACACGCATCACGTCGACGGCGACGTCCTGGTCGGCGAGGCGATCGGCCGCCTCGCGGACGGCGGCGTCGCAGCCGCCGATCGTGATCAGGCCGACGTCGGCTCCGGGGCGGGTCGAGACGACCGGCTTCGGGACGATCGTCGCGGCGTGGGCGAACTTCCGCCGGAGCCGGTCGACCACCTCGATGTAGGCGGCCGAGTCCTCGGTGTAGGCGGCGTGCTTGTCGTGGCCCGAGCCGCGGACGAAGTACGCCCCCTTGCCGCCGACGCCGGGAAGGGTACGGGCGGCGATGCCGTCGCCGTCGACGTCGTCGTAGCGGGAGAACCGCTTCAGCTTGTCGAGGGCCGCGGCGTCGAGGACCTTGCCGCGGTCGGGGCGGCGGGCGTCGTCCCACTTCAGCCGCTCGACCATCCAGTCGTTCATCCCGATGTCGAGGTCGGTGGCGACGAAGATCGGCGTCTGGAGCCGGTCGGCCAGATCGAAGGCCTGTGCGGCCATCTCGAAGGCCTCGCCCGGATTGGCCGGGAAGAGAATCGGGTGCTTCGTGTCGCCGTGGGAGGCGTAGGCCAGCGAGAGGATGTCGGCCTGCTGGGTGCGGGTCGGCATGCCGGTGGCGGGGCCACAGCGCTGCACGTCGAAGAACACCGCCGGGATGTCGGTGTAGTAGGCCAGTCCGATGAACTCCTGCATCAGCGAGATGCCGGGGCCGGAGGTGTTGGTGAAGGCCCGGGCCCCGGCCCAGCCGGCGCCGATGACGATCCCCGCCGCGGAAAGCTCGTCCTCGGCCTGGATGATGGCGAACCGGTGCTCGCCGGTTTCCTTGTCGACCCGGTACTTCTCGCAGAAGGCCTTGAAGGCCTCCATCAGCGAGGTCGCCGGCGTGATCGGATACCAGGC
>CAWUOA010000673.1:0-1873 GCA_963923225.1 uncultured Planctomycetaceae bacterium | reverse complement strand
CGCGTCGAACTTGTGATCGTGGCAGCGGGCGCAGGCGAGCGTGAGGCCGAGGATCGCCCGGCCGACGACGTCGATCTGGTCGTCGACGATGTCGAGGCGCGACTGCTCCTTGTCGGTCTCGGCGAGCGCCTTGGGGCCGACCATGAGGAAGCCGGTGGCGACGGTCCGCGCCGCGTCGGCCGCGGCGTCGCCGGTGGGGGGGAGGAGATCGCCGGCGAGCTGGCAGGCGAGGAACTCGTCCCAGGGGAGATCGGCGTTGAAGGCGTCGACGACCCAGTCGCGGTAGCGCCAGGCCTGGCTCATCACGGCGTTGGCGTCGTTGGCGGTCGTCTCGGCGTAGCGCACGACGTCGAGCCACTGCCGGGCCTGGTGTTCGCCGTAGGCCGGCGAGGCGAGGAGGCGTTCGACGACGCGTTCGAAGGCCTCGGGCGCGTCGTCGGCGAGGAAGGCCGCGACCTCCTCCGGAGTCGGCGGGAGGCCGGTGAGGGTGAAGGTGACGCGGCGGAGGAGGTCGGCCGGGGCCGCGGGAGGGCTCGGCACGAGGCCGAGGGCGTCCAAGCGGGCGTTCACGAAGCGGTCGATCGAGGTCCGGCAGGCGGCCGGATCGCGCACCGGCGGCGGCGCGGGATCGCCGATCGGCTGGTAGGCCCAGTGCGATCGTTCCGCGAGCGAGTAGCTCGGCGGAGGCACCCTGTGGGGGCCGCCCAGGGGGAGGGCGTACTTGTCGCCGAGCCAGGCTTCGAGCCCCTGGCGCTGCTCGTCGAGAAGCGCCGTGTCGAAGACGAGCGCCTCGCCGACGTCCCCCTTGATCGATCCCGACCAGCCGACGGCGCGGCCGAGGAAGGCGCCGATGTCGGCGCGGTGGCGGATGGCGGGAACGGTGTCGCGGCCCTCGACGATCGCCGCCGGCTCGCCGTCGATGAAGACGCGCGTCGTCGTCCGCATCGGGCCGGGCGTCTTCACGGCGATCAGGAGCGTCGGTCGGCCGTAGCGGGCCTTGAAGGAGCCGGCGCCGAGCGAGGCGTCGTGGTTCCAGCCGCCGGCGACGTGGAGGGCGTGGTCCTCGGCCCGGTTGATCTGGAGGATCGCCGCCAGCGGCAAGCCGGGATCGGCGCCGGGATTGGCCGGGTCGCCGAGGCCGAGGATGCCGTCGTGCGGATTGCCGACGTCGTGGGGCTCGAGATTCACCACGACCGCGAGCGTGAGCGCCGCGTCGCCCGACACCGGCACGGGGATGCTCGGCGAGGAGGCGTAGCCGGTGTCGTTCGTGAAGCGCACCGCGGGTCGGCGCGCGAGGCTGCTCGACTTCACGAACACGCCGGCCGCGCCCTGGCCGTCGGCGCGGACCCCCTTGGTGGCGCTCGCATCGCGGCCGTGGCCGCTGGAATCGGGCCACACCGGCACCGGGGCTCCGTCGTCGAGCGCGAGGCTGTCGGCCTTGAGCCAGAACTGGAGGCTCGCGGCAAGCGCGCCCGAGTCGGGCGCCACGGGCGCCACCACGCGCGGACGCGGCGGCGCGGTGCCGGGAGGCGTGTGGGCGGCGGCATCGGCGGGCCAGGGCGCCCCCGCCGCGACCCAGGCGACGATTCCGGCCACGTCGTCGGCAGGGAGCTTGCCGTCGGGGGGCATTTCCAGGCCGTCTCGCTGTTCGACGGCGCGAACGAGCAACGTCTCGTGCGGCGGCACGCCGGGGGCGATCGCCGGACCGGAGTCGCCGCCACGGAAGATCGCTTCGCGTGAATCGAGGCGCAAGCCCCCCTTGGCCTCGTCGCCGGCGTGGCATCCCTGGCAGCGCGTCACGAGGAGCGGCCGGACGAAACGCTCGAAGAATGCGTCGTCGACCGGTTCGGCCGCGCGCGACGGCGCGGCGAGG
>CAWUOA010000672.1:0-1877 GCA_963923225.1 uncultured Planctomycetaceae bacterium | reverse complement strand
GTGAAGAACGGCGTGAGCGACATCCACATCACCGTCGGCCTGCCGCCGGTGTTCCGCATCGACGGCGGCATGCGGCCGCAGAACACGAAGGTCCTCACCGGCGACGACACCAACGGCCTCATGAAGGCCATCACGCCGGAGCGCTGCCAGGCGGAGCTGGCCGAGAAGGGGGGCTGCGACTTCGGCTTCGCCTTCGGCGACATGGCCCGCTTCCGCGTCAGCGTCTTCAAGCAGCGCGGCACGATCGCCATGGTGCTGCGGCAGATCCCCAACAAGATGCTCACGCCCGAGCAGCTCGGCGTGCCGGAAGTCTGCAAGAAGATGGTCTGCCGGCCGCGTGGTCTGTTCCTGGTGACGGGGCCGACCGGGTCGGGCAAGTCGACGACGCTCGCGGCGCTGATCAACTTCATCAACGAGACCCACGACCACCACATCATCACGATCGAGGATCCGATCGAGTTCTATCACCAGTCGAAGAAGTCGACGGTGAACCAGCGCGAGATCGGCTCCGACGTGACGAGCTTCTCCGAGGCCCTCCGCCGGGCGCTGCGTCAGGATCCCGACGTGATCCTCGTCGGCGAGCTCCGCGATCTCGAGACGATCGAGGCGGCGATCTCCGCCGCCGAGACCGGCCACGTGGTGTTCGGCACGCTCCACACCACCGGCGCCCAGGGCACGGTGAACCGCATCATCGACGCCTTCCCGACGAACCAGCAGGAGCAGGTGCGGACGCAGCTCTCCACGGCGATCATCGGCGTGGTCAGCCAGGCGCTCCTGCCGAAGATCGGCGGCGGCCGAGTGGCGGCCTACGAGGTCCTCGTGGTCACCCCCGCCATCGGCAACCTGATCCGCGAGAACAAGACCTTCCGCATCAACTCGGCCATCCAGACCGGCGCCAAGCTCGGGATGAAGCTCCTCGACGACGACCTCTTCCGCCTCTGGTCGGAGGGGAAGTGCGCGGAGGAGGCGGTGATGGCCAAGGCGCAGTCGCCCGACGACCTCGCCAAGCGCATCGCCAACGCCAAGGCGGGCGTGTTCGACGACGAGGAGGACATCAGCCGCAAGGCGAAGGAGCTCTGAGCCCCCCGCCGCCCCGGCGGCACCCCTTGGCCCGACGCGACCGTCAGCAGTCCTTTTTCAGCCCCGTCCCGGCAGCACCGAACCGAGCCCGGCACATCCCGACCGACCCGCCCGCGGTGGTGGAACCAACCCCATGGCCCTCAAGCGCATCGGACAGATCCTCCTCGACCTCGGCCTCATCGACGACGGCCAGCTCCAGCAGATGCTCGAGGAGCAGCAGGCCCGCGGCGGCGAGCTGCTCGGGAAGGTGGGGATGTCGCTGGGGTTCTTCTCGGAGGACCAGCTCGGCGAGGCCCTCGCGGAGCAGTGGAACACCACCTTCGTCACCCTCTACGACCGCACGATCGCGCCGGAGGTCCTCAAGCTCGTCAGCGAGCCGATGGCCCAGCTCTACCGGGTGATCCCCATCGAGCTCTCCGGCAACCGTCTCACGGTGGCCACGGCGGAGCCGCAGAAGATCCAGATCGCCGACGAGCTCCGCACCTTCCTCGGCTTCGACATCCAGAACGTCGTGGCGACGGAACAGGAGATCCAGAAGGCGATCGACAAGTACTACTCCGCCGAGAACGAGAGCGTGGAGTCGATCGTCGAGAGCCTCGAGAACGACGCGGAGCTGGCCGCCCAGGCGGCGGCGATCGGCAAGGAGGGCCCCACCGATCTCACGAGCGTCGAGGCCCTCGCCGAGAGCGCCCCGGTGCGCAAGCTCCTCAACATGGTGCTCCTCCTGGCGATCCGCGACGGCGCCAGCGACATCCACTTCGAGCCCTTCGAGAGCGAGTTCCGCATCCGCCTCAAGG
>CAWUOA010000671.1:0-1887 GCA_963923225.1 uncultured Planctomycetaceae bacterium | reverse complement strand
TCCGCTCACTGGATCCTGTTCGCCCTCCGCTCACTGGGGCTTGAGCGAACGGCCGCGCCAACTCGTCGAGCCGCCCAGCAGGCGGCGGGCCAGCGCCCACCACTGAAGCCCCAGGAAGAGGGCGACGGCGACCGGATGGGCAATCGCGCTCGACAGGCTCTGCCCGAGGCGGGCCACGCCGAAAAAGCGTGGCAGCCAGGCGAGGACGCCCGAGGCGAGTCCAGCGGCCACGGCCCAGGCCGGCCAGCCGTGGAAGCCCGTCGCCAGGCCGATCACCAGGAGCAGGGCCGGCAGGACGGCGCCCCCCCCGAGGAGAATCGTGAAGGGGACGATGCTCTTGGGCGCCCCGATCCCCTCGGTGGCGTTCTTCCCCAGGCCGCGGAGGACGTCGCCGTCGGTGGCGTACATCCGGCAGCGGGCGAGGTCGCCGGCGTCGAAGAGATCGGTCTTCAAGCCGGCCGCCCGGTACGCGCGCGGGAGCCTGACGCCGTCATGGAGCGAGGCCCGGATCGCGGCGTGCCCCCCTGCCCTGTCGTAGGCGGCCTTCCGTGTCACGAAGAGCTGGCCGCAGCCGGCGGCCAGGCTCGGTCGGCCGTCGCGGCGCGAGAGCGCCAGCGGCAGGTAGCCCAGGAGGATGAAATGAATGAGGGGGAGCAGGAGCCAGTCGAGGAGGCAGCCGGTCTCCTGGCGGGGAAAGCCGCTGACGAGATCGGCCTCCGAGGCGTCGAGGAAGGCCACCGCCCGCGCGACGCCGTCGGGCGCGAGGCGGACGTCGGCGTCGAGAAAGAGGAGCACGTCGCGGCGGGCCGCGGCGGCGAGCTGCCAGCAGGCGTGCTGCTTCCCGCACCAGCCCGGAGGCAGCGCCACACCACGCACGAGCCTGACGCGCGGATCGGCCGCGGCCCGTGCCTCCACGAGGCCTCCGGTGCCGTCGCGACTGTCGTCGTCGAGGATCACCAGTTCCAGATCGACGCCGCGGCTGGCGAGGATCGAGTCGACGAGGCCGTCGATCGCGGCGGCTTCGTCGCGGGCCGGCACGAGCACCGAGACGCGTGGCTCGGGCCCCTGCCCCGTGGACGCTCCCTTCGGTGCACGGGCGAAGACGCGGCCGTTGGCGAGCGTCAGCGCCGCGGGGAGGGCCGCGAGGGCCAGGCTCGGCAGCGTCGCCCATGCCGCCAGCGGCACACCGCCGATGCCCGGGGCGAGGTCGGAGGGGCTCATGCGCCGCCTCGTTGACGCGACGCCTCGCCGCCGTGCGACGGATCGAACTTCTCGCCGCGGGTCCAGGCCCGCAGCCGGCGGCCGACGTCGTAGATGCCCCCCACCCCGACGTCGCCCGAGAGGAGCGTGCGGAAGAGGGCCGGGTCACGCCTGCACGCCGCGGCGGCGAGCCGGTCCTGCGTCGCCTCGAGCCGCGTGGAGAGGAGCGTCGTCCACTCGCGCGCCGTGAGCGACTCCCCTGCCCTCCCCCGCCCCATCGGCATCGGCTCACCGAAGGCGACCAGCACCTCCGGAAGCCGCTCCGACCAGAACGGATACTCCACCGCCACCGGCACGATGAGGCCGCGGGTGTTGGCCGCTGCGGCGTGCGCCACGCCGGGGCGGAGGACCACCGGCCGCTGCCGCGGATCGGCGAACTCCCCCTGCGCGGTGACCCAGAAGATGACGTCGCCGCGCCGGCCGGCGGCCCGGGCGGTGCGGAGGAAGCGGGTGGCGCCGCGGCGGGTGCCCGGCTCGATCCCCACCAGGCCGATCCGCTCGAGGAAGCGGTAGCGTCCCAGGGCCGCGGCGTCGATCGGGCCGTAATTGAGCCGGTCGGGCCAGAGGGCGCCGGCGACGGTGAAGAACACGAGCGGATCCCACCAGCCGGGGTGGTTGGTGTAGAAG
>CAWUOA010000670.1:0-1895 GCA_963923225.1 uncultured Planctomycetaceae bacterium | reverse complement strand
TCAACGCCGCCCGACGACCTCGCACATGATGCGGGCCTCGTTCCCTTCGCGCTCCTCCCACACGGCGACCAGGGGCGACCGCTCGACCGGACCGACGGCGAGCACCGGGTCGGAGGCACGGGAGGCGAGCGTCTTCGGCTTCTTCTCCCCCGGCTCGAGAAACTTGAGCTTTCCCCCGCGGCTCTCGACCCAGGCCACGCACGGCCCCGCCTCCGTGGCCGCGAGCCAGGGCTGCTCGCCCGTGCCGAGCGACCGTTCGGCCGCCCCCGCCCCCTCCACGAGATAGACCGTCTTCTCACGGCGCCACACGCTCGACAGCTTGCCGTCGACGACGGCGATCGCCCCGCCGTCCATCGGACAGGCGGCCAGAGGCCAGGTCCCCCAGCCGAGCTTCGCCGCTTCGCCGAAGGTCTTCCCGCCGTCGGTGCTCCGTGCCGCGTACATGTCGCGGTTGCCGCCGATGGAATTGCGCCACTGGATCCAGACGTCGTCCGGGCCGTCCCACACCACCGCCGGATGGCAGCACTCGCAGACGTTCTTCTCGGGCGCCCGGTAGACGAGGACGTCGGGATTCCAGGTGCCGCCGCCGTCGCTGGAGGTGGCGGCCATGATCTCGGTGCGGCCGTTCCGCAGGTCGAGCCAGACGCAGCACAACCTGCCGTCCGGACCGGCCGCCATGCCGTGGAGCCCCTCGCGGGCCGAGCCCTCGACGCGATTGACGCGCAGCGGCTCCGACCAGGTCCGGCCGCCGTCGCTCGTCCGCACCGACCACACGTCGCCGTCACGCCCCTTGCCGGTCGGCCCGCCGATCGCGGTGATGCAGACCGACCCGCCGGAGGCGGCGATCCGCGGCCCTCGGCGCATTCCCAGCGACATCACCGGCGCCAGAGCGAGCGATCGAGCGTCGCCGAAGGGGGCCTCTCCGGCGGCGGCACCGCGATAGAAGACCTTGTCGCCGCTGCCCCAGGCGACGTGGATCGCCCCGGCTTCGTCGACCGCCACCTGCGGCTGGCGCGGTTCGTTCGCCTCGGTTCCCCGAGCCACCACCCGCGCTTCGTCGGCGGCGGCCACCGCCGCCACGCAGACGGCCAATCCGGCGACGAACCCTGACATGCTCCGCGACACGCGCATCGTGCTTGCTCCGGGGGAGGGGTGGCCGGGGCGCGACGAGCCCCTTCCGAACGGCACTATGACACGTTTCGCCGCGCATCCGCACTGGACCGGCGCCAGGCCGGACGTAAAATGCATGGAGTATCCGTCTCGAGTCGGGTGGCCCACGCGGCCTCCCGCACCCTCCTAGCGGCCGGGTTTCTTCCCGGCGGCCAAGGTGGTCACGGCGTCCAGCGATGGATTCCGAGGATACGCCCCCGGAAAGGGTCCGGGGGAAAAAGGCCTCCCCGGAGAACCCGCCATGCCGATCGGTCACCTGTCCATCCGCATCGACGCCAGCCGCCGCGACCACCACCTGTGGCTCAACAACGGCGTCTGGTGGATCCACTACACCCTCCACTGGGAAGGGAAGAAGCGCCGCATCCGCCGCTCGCTGGCCACCCGCGAGCTCGAGGCGGCGATCCGCCTGCGGGACGAGTGCTTCACCCGCATCGACGCCGAAGGGGAGCCGGTGCCGGCCCGGCCCGCCTCCTGGTCCGCCGCCTGCTGACGTTTCACCGGATGGCGGACGGCGCGTGCCGAGCGTCCGCTCCGACCGAAAGCGGGACTTCCCCGCCATCGGCGACGACAATGACCCCCGCGGCGTTCGCGGGGGAACCGGAACGACGAGAACGGAAGCGAACCGGAAGGAGGATCGCATGACCCAGACCCTGACCCTCTATCCCTACCTGCTCCACGGCTGCTGGGTGTTCGACGACGAGCGCACCGGCCTCAAGGAGGAGGCC
>CAWUOA010000669.1:0-1898 GCA_963923225.1 uncultured Planctomycetaceae bacterium | reverse complement strand
CCCTTGGCGAGCTCGTCGACGAGCTTGTCGAGGATCCGGATCTCGCGCATCAGCGGATCCTCGATCGTCTCCACGCGGATGCCGCAGATCGTCCCCGTGACGAGGGTGCGGAGCGGATTGGGCTGCGGGGCCTCGGCGAAGAAGGTCTCGAAGTCGGTCTTGTCCGCCAGCCGCGCTTCGAGGGCACGCTGCGTGTAGCCGGTGAGCCAGCGGATGATCCGGTCGAGCTCCTCCCTCGACCGCCCCTTCTTCTCCACCTTGGCGACGTAGTACGGATAGACGCCGCCGACGGCGACGGAAGAGATGCGGTGCTTCGGCGCCTCGGCCTTCGGCTGGGCCTTCGCCTTCGCCGGCGTCCCAGGCTTCGCGGGGGCCTTCGTCGCACGGGCCTTCGGTGCGGCCTTCTTCCTGGCTGCGACCGCTCGCTTCGCCGCTTTCTTCTTGGCCATGCTCTGCCGTCCTTTCGGGGTGTCAGTATTCGAGTTCGAAGCCCGCCGCCTCGAGGGCGGCCAGACTCCGGCGGATGCCGTCGACGGTGTCGTGGAGCGGCTCGTACTCGATCAAGAAGGTGCCGTCGTAGCCGGTGCGGGGGAGGAGATCGCCCCAGTCGATGCCGTCGGCCGGGTCGCCCACCGCCGTGGCCCGCCAGCCCTCGCCGTCGCGGACCCAGTCCTTCAGATGGCAGTAATTGATCCGGCCGCGGAGGATGTCGACCGCACAGGAACGATCCTCCGGGTGGGCCGCGCGGATGTTGCCCGGATCGAAGTTGAATCCGATCCGCTCGGGGAGCTCGCGGAGGAGCCGGGCGAGGCCGTCGGGGTGCGTCGTGGCGGTGGGGACGTGCACCGCCGAACCGTCGGGGCGGTGGTCGATCGCCCCGTGCGTCTCGATCGCCATCGTGAGGCCGAGGCGTTCGAGCTCGCGGTCGCAGGCGACCAGCGCGTCGACCATCCGCGCATGGCGGGCGTCGTCCATCGACGCCCAGGGGGTGAAGCCGGCGAAATAGCGCATCTGCCTCGCGCCACACTCGGCCGCGGCCCGCGATTGGCGGATCGCCTTCACCACCGCCAGCTGCACCTCCGCCGGCCCTCCGGCGGAGAAGTCGTTCTCGATGCAACAGCCGGGGGTGGCGATGCCGCTGGCGGCGACCAGCGCACGAAAGCCGGCGACGTCGGCGGCCGACGGCTCCTCCGGGAGACGGCCCGGCTGGCCGCCGCCGATCCCGAACTCGAGCTCCCGGAAGCCGAAGGAGGAGGCGATGCGGAAGTGGTCCGCCATCGGCAGGTTGCGGAAGCCCCATTCGCCGCAGCCGACTCGGAGCCGGCGCGAGGGGGCGTGGGTGGCGGAGGCCGAGTGCGACGTCTCTCTGGTCATGCGAGGATTCCCTGGATCGGACGGGCCGGCTGC
Source organism: uncultured Planctomycetaceae bacterium (assembly GCA_963923225.1). Taxonomy (GTDB): domain Bacteria; phylum Planctomycetota; class Planctomycetia; order Pirellulales; family UBA1268; genus QWOP01. The sequence goes on along the minus strand of CAWUOA010000669.1, from coordinate 491 downwards.
ACGCCGGTGAGCTTCTGATCGAGCCCGCCGTAGAAGTAGGTGAGGCGCTCGTGGTCGAGGCCCATCAGGTGGAGGATGGTGGCGTGGAGGTCGCGGACATGGTGACGGTTCACCACCGCCTCGTGGCCGAGGTCGTCGGTCTCGCCGTAGCTCGTGCCCCCCTTCACGCCGCCGCCGGCGAGAAAGTAGGAAAAACCCTTGGGGTTGTGGTCGCGGCCGCCGCCCGGCCCCTGCCCCACTGGCTGACGGCCGAACTCGCCCCCCCACACCACGAGCGTGTCGTCGAGGAGGCCGCGGGCCTTGAGGTCGGCCAGGAGCGCCGCGATCGGCTTGTCGATCTCCGGGCAGTGGACGGCGAGATTCTCCTCGACGCCGTTGTGGGCATCCCAATTTTGCTGCTGATGCCCGCCGCCGGAATAGATCTGCACGAAGCGCACGCCGCGCTCGACGAGCCGCCGGGCCACCAGGCACTGCCGGCCGAAGGGGGCGGG
>CAWUOA010000668.1:0-1901 GCA_963923225.1 uncultured Planctomycetaceae bacterium | reverse complement strand
TCTGGTGCCGGGACGTGGCGGCGGTGCCGCTCGAGAGCGTCGGTCCCGTGGTCGAACGGCACGCCTCGTTCCCGGAGCGGGTCAATGTCCATTTCGTGCAGCCGCTCGGTGCCGATCGGGTGCGGATGCGCACCTGGGAGCGGGGCAGTGGGATCACCCAGGCCTGCGGCACCGGCGCCTCGGCGGTGTGCGTCGCCGGCGTCCTCTCCGGACGCACCGCCGGCAGCCTGCGGGCGGAGCTCCCCGGCGGGTCCCTCGACCTCGAGTGGTCTCCCGGTGGCCACGTGGCGATGACCGGACCGGCGGAGGAGGTGTTCGTCGGGACGTGGTGGGGAGGCTGACGACGACGCTGCCGTCCGGAGCGACGGCGATCTGGGAACCGGCGGACGCGCCACGACACGGAAAGGATTCCGACTCTTGAAGATCACTTCGCCTCTGGCGATCGGTGCCGCGGCCCTCGCCGCCTCCGCCGTCATCCCCGCCTGGATGTCGACGCTCGATTTCCGCGTCGATTTCGCCGACCCCACCGTCGATCCGGTCGACCCGCGCTACCGCGGCGCGAAGATCTACGTCTTCTGGCACGAAGGGATCCTCCTGCCGCTCCATCTCCGCGGCCATTGCAACATCTCGATGCTGCTCTCGCGGCACTGGGACGCCAACGTGCTCGACCGGGTGGCGAGGATGATGGGGTTCGGCACCGTCCGTGGCAGCACGTTCCACGGCGGGTCGGCGGCGCTGCGGGAACTGGCGGCCCGGGCCCGCAGCGGCAATCTCACGATCACTCCCGACGGTCCGCGCGGCCCGCGCCGTCGTCTCGCGCCGGGATGCGTGTTCCTCGCCGGGACCCTCGGCATCCCCATCGTCGCCATGGGCCTCGGCTACGACCGCCCCTGGCGGATGGGGACGTGGGACCGGTTCGCCGTGCCCCGCCCCTGGTCGCACGCGCGGGCCGTGGTGAGCCGTGCGATCCACGTGCCCCCCGGGCTCGACCGTGACGGCATCGAAGCCTACCGCGAGGGCGTGGAGCGGATTCTCGTCCGCCTCTCCGACGACGCCGAGGCCTGGGCCATGGACGGGCGGCCGAGGGAGGGAGACTCCGTCGTGCGCCGCGAGCCGTCTCGGGTCGCCGGTTGGGCCGCGGCCATGCCCGGGCCCGCCGGCGTGCCGCTCGACGAGGAGCTCGGCCGCGTCATCGGCGCGTCCGACGCCGGTCGCACGAAGAGGGCGGCACTGGCGGCCGCCTGACGATACCGTCGTCTGCTCCGGAGAACACGTCCGTCGGAATCGTCAATGGTTCGCCGTGACGAATCCCGCGTCTCGGCGCGCGAGGGAAAAACCGCGGCGACTGCATCGATTGCCAGCAGCGTTTGACAGCACTCCGGCCCTCCCTATACTCGCGCCCCGATGGCGTTCGGGAAGCGATCCAGGGATGGATGCGATGCACGAGACTCCCGCACGTCGTCGGCGTGGTTTCCGCGTGGAGCCCGCCCCGGTCGGCACCGGTGGAATTGCCGCCCAGGGAGGGGACGCACAAGGATGTCCCACGCAAGGAAGCGCACGGTTGCCCATGCAGGGAGGCAGCGACATCGTCGGCCCGATCGGCGAGGCGTTCCGGGCCCGCATCGGCGAAGACCGTCATGACGTCTGGTTCGGCGGCACCACGCGTGTCGTCGCCGGCCACGACGAGCGGGGGGAGCTGGTCGTCACGCTGGTGGCAGGCACGCCGCTGACGCACGCGTTCATCCAGCGATCGTTCCGCGGCGAGTTCGCCGCCGCCGTCCGCGAAGCGCTCGGGAGCGGAACGGTACGGATCGAGGTGGTGCCCGACGAAATCTCTCCCCCCACCGTGCTTCAGGCCTGTCTCTTATACACATCTCCGAGCCCACGAGACCAGAGAGGAT
>CAWUOA010000667.1:0-1906 GCA_963923225.1 uncultured Planctomycetaceae bacterium | reverse complement strand
CTAAAAAACCCCCCGAATCGGCTCGCCGGTGGCGATCCGCCAGGGGCGGGCGAGGTGGTCGTGAATCTCGGCGGCATGATCGATGCCGAAGCGCCAGTAGATCGTGGCGGCGAGGTCGCCCGGGGTGACGCCGTCGCTCTCGGGATGGGCGCCGAAACGGTCGCTCGCGCCGTGGACCGCGCCCCCCTGGACGCCGCCACCGGCGAGGAGCACGGTGTAGCACCAGGGCCAGTGGTCGCGGCCGGCGGCGGAGTTGATCTTCGGCGTCCGGCCGAACTCCCCCATCGCCACGACGAGCGTCGAATCGAGCAGGCCGCGCTCGAAAAGATCGCGAATCAGGGCCGCGAGGGAGCGGTCGGCGATGGGGAGGAGATGGTTCTTGTGCTGGCTCGCGCAGTGGGCGTGGGCGTCCCAATTCTGCCCCTGCTGGCGGTAGTCGTTGACCGTCACGAAGGGCACGCCCGCCTCGACGAGGCGCCGGGCGACGAGGAGATTCTGGCCGCGCATCTGCCGGGCCACCCCCATCTCCCCGCCGCCGCCGTTGACCTCGCCGACGGAGAGCGGATCGGCGGCGAAGCCGTAGGCCTCGCGGACACGCGCCGGCTCCTTCGAGACGTCGAGCGCCTCGCGGAGCTTCTCCGATTCGAGGAGCCGGCAGGAGCGGTCGGCGAAGGCGGAGAAGGGATTGGCCCCGGGGACGGCCGTGGCGGCGGCGTCGAGCGAGTCGAGGAGCCCGCGGCGCCGGTCGCGGCGGGCGCGGTCGACGTTCTCCCGCGGCCGCAGGGCGTCGACCGGATAGGTGCGCGTCGCCGGGTCGACGTCGATCCGCAGGGGATCGTGGTCGGGGCCGAGGAACCCCGCCCCCTGGCAGGGGACCGGATGGACGTTCTGGAACACGAAGGGGAGGGAGGCGAAGGGCACCTCCGCGGCCGCGGCGGGGTTGAGCGCGGAGACGACGCTGCCGAAGGAGGGGTGGAACTGCCGCGTCGGCACGAAGAGCTCGCGGTCGGGCCCGTCGAGCGGCCGGCCGGTGAGGGCGTGGATCGAGGCGGAATCGTGGAGGTTCGCTTCGTGGTGGACACTCCGCACGAGGGCCACCTTGTCCATCACGCCGGCGAGAGCCGGCAAGTGCTCGCAGATCTGCAGTCCCGGCACGGCGGTGGAGATCGGGGAGAACTCCCCGCGGATCTCCGCAGGCGCCCCCGGCTTCAGGTCGAAGGTGTCGAGATGGCTCGGGCCGCCGTACCAGAAGAGGAGGATGCAGGAGCGGATCGGGGAGCGCCCCGCCGGCTCCATCGCGGCGGCGCGTGCCGCGGACGCGAGCCCGAGCGGGAAGGGCAGGCCCGCCCCGATGCCGATGCCGAGCGAGGCGGCGTCCGCGAGGAACGACCTCCGGGAGGAACGGCGACGGTTCCCGCGGAGCCGCTCAGGCATCGGCGCCTCCGGCATCGAAGCGGAGGCGCGCGGTCACAGGGCGGGGGGGCATGAGCCGGTCGCCGGGGAGGAGGCCGGCCGCCCACACCGCGGCCAGGGGGAGGAGCCGGTCGACCCCGGCGGGGACGTCGGCGAAGACCGTCGCGAGGTCGCTCGCGGAGAGGACATGCTCCCGGTCGCCCGAGGCGAGGATCGCCCCGGCACCGTGGCGCGTGACGGTGAAGCCGCCGCCGGAGCGGTGGCGGGCGGTCCGCGCGGCCGCGTCGGCGGTGCCCGAACGATCGACGAGCACGACCGGGACACCGGCGCGGGCGAGGACCGCGTCGGCGGTGGTCGCGGCGGCGTCGAGGATCGCGACACCGTCGGGCTCGAGGGCGTGGAGGAGCGTGGCGGTGGCCGCGTCGATCGGCAGGGCGTCGATCTCCGACTCGCCCGTGGCCGGCGCGACGACCGCCGCCGGGACGGCGGCTGG
>CAWUOA010000666.1:0-1914 GCA_963923225.1 uncultured Planctomycetaceae bacterium | reverse complement strand
GCTTGAAGTTGGTGACCGGCATCACTCCCGGCACGATCGGTGCCTGGACGCCGAGACGCCGGCAGGCATCGCGGTAGCGGAAGAAATCGGCGTTGTCGTAGAAGAGCTGCGTGACGACGACGTCGCCGCCGGCGTCGACTTTCCGCTTCAGGTTCTCGAGGTCGGCCCGAGGCGAGGCCGCCTCCTGGTGCGTCTCGGGATACCCTGCCACGAGGATCCCGAACCTGGGAAACTCGGCGCGGATCAGCGCCACCAGCTCCGAGGCGTACGACAAGCCCCCCTCGACCGCGCGGAACGCCGTCTCGCCCTGGGGCGGATCGCCGCGGAGGGCGACGATATTCGCCACGCCGAGCGTCTCGGCCTCGCGCAGGTAGCCGCGCAGCTCCTCCACCGTGCTCCCCACGCAGGTGAGGTGGCTGGCGACCGCGAAGGGGTGGCGGCGACGCAGACCGGCGAGGATCTCGAGCGTCTTGCCGCGCGTCGATCCGCCGGCGCCGTAGGTGCAGGTGACGAGGACCGGATCACGCTCGGCGAGCTCGTCGACGGTGCGCCACATCGTCGCCTCCGACTCCGGCGTCTTCGGGGGGAAGAGCTCGAAGGAGAGCGCGAGGCGGCCGTTGCCGTAGGCGGAGAGGATGGACACGGGGCGCGGAATCCACGGGGTATGGAAGGGGGCATCGGAGGGCGGCGGGGCCACCCTGGAACGGAAACTCCGCCCGATTGTAGGCGGGGCGGGCGTCGGTGGCAGCGCCGCGGAGGCGGTGCCCGAGCCCGGAGACCGTGAAGTGCCACGCGGCCCGGCACAGGGTCCCGGCGGTAGGGCAGACTGGCGGAGGCGGGGCGGAGTCCGTAGTCTGACGCCTGCCGGCCGGAGTGGCGAAATGGCAGACGCGGCGGACTCAAAATCCGTTGCCAGCGATGGCGTGTGGGTTCGAGTCCCACCTCCGGCACTCTCGAGAGAGGGATTTGCGACAGGGGCCTCGTTCTTCCAATTGGCCCGGGCGGGTCACTCGCTCCGCGGAATCACCGAACTCCCGAGCCGCGAACGGTGTCGGCCGCCGTGATCGGTCGCCCGGGAGCGACGGCGACGTGCCGCTGGCGGGCGTGGCGATCCGTGTCGCTCGCCGTGCCTCGATCAGTCCGCGTTGACCTGCGACCGTTCGACGATCTCCTTCAGGTGCCTGCCGAACGACGTCCGGAACATCGCCTCGACCGGCATGCCCAGGGCGTCGAGATCGTGGCGCGCGAGGTTCTCCTGCAGGTCGAGATCCCAGGAGCCGTAGATGTCGTCGTCGAGCAGTCCATGCTCGTGCTGGACGAAGAGGTTCTCGTGGAAGATCAGCCACTGGATGAGGAGCGTCCGGTATTGCTGTCGTCGGAGCGGTGTCGCCTCCGACGGGCGGCCGTAGGAGAACCAGACGTCCGAGAGGGTTTCCGAGCCGGCGATGGTGAAGTTGAAGTTCGCGGCGTGCTCGCTGATGGCGCGGAGATGCTCCGCCTTCGCCAGCGCGTTCGCCTGGCGCCACTGGACCCCGGCCGACAGCATGGCGACGACGATCGCCAGCGCCTCGCCGATCACGGCGTATTGTGCCAGGACCTCGACGATTCGTGGTTTGGTCCGTGACTCCATCGCAGCGCTCCGTTCCCGTGGGGTTGCCGGCTTTCGGGTGCCGGCATCATGCCACCGGTCGCAGGCGCGGGACAACCGACGCGGCGTGACCCCGCCCCCTGCTCCCGAGCGGCTCGCGGGCCGCGCGGCGCTTCGGTTCGGCATCGACCCGCCGGGCGGCGTCAGGCCAGTGTCGATCGACGACGCTCGAGGAGCGCCACGGCCCCGGCGAGGAGGGCCATGACGTGGCCCATTCGATTCGGGTCGACCTCGGGGACCTCCCAGTCGTCGGTCACCGCCCAGAG
>CAWUOA010000665.1:0-1914 GCA_963923225.1 uncultured Planctomycetaceae bacterium | reverse complement strand
GCGGAAGGGGGCGTCGACGATCTTCGTGAAGGCGGGGATCGGCAGGATCAGAAGCGGCAGGAGCGAGCCGACGACGACCTGGAGGACGAGCCAGGAGAAGCGGAGCTTCGTGGCGAGGAGCTCCCGGATGACGTGCCACTCCTCCTCGCGCTCGTAGGCGACGTGGAGCAGATCGATCGCCTCGAAGACCACCGCGAGGATCAGGAAGCGCCACAAAAGCTGCGCCAGCGCCCGCATGCAGGCGTCGTCCGGCTCGACGCCGCTCCGACGGCAGAGGAAGAGGTAGAGGAGGACGAGGACGGAGATCCCGGAGACGATCGCCGAGGTGAGGAAGATCACCGGCATCAGCGACGTCGACCACCAGGGGTTGGCCTTGATCGCCCCGAAGAGGAAGCCGACGTAGCCGTGGAGGACGCACGCCGCGGGGATCCCCACGAGCGACAGGATGCCGACGAGCTTGTGGTCGAGGGCGGCGGCGCGGGGCGTCACCTCGAGCACCCCCAGGGAGAGCGCCCGGTAGACCTGGCCGAGCCGGCCCGGCACCGAACGGGCCCGCTCCACGATCGCCGGCCGGAAGAGGAGCCAGACGTCGACCAGGAGCACGAGCATGTAGAAGGAGTAGATGAACCCGAAGCCGGCCATCGCCGAGGAGGGGCTCGGCGTGGCGACGACGTTCAGCGCCCGCAGCGGCTGGTGGAGGTGGAGGAGCAGGGGCAGGGTGGCGCAGGCGCAGAAGCAGAGCGACGTCACCACCGCGAGGCGGGCCACCGGCCGGAGCTCGCCGCGGCCGAAGACGTGGTACAAGGCCGACACGACGAACGCCCCCGCCACCATCCCCGTGACGTAGGGATAGAGGACGATCATGATGCTCCACGCCGGGTGGAGGTCGTTGGGAAAGACGAACGGCGCGTCGTGGAGCGCGTGGTACTCCATCAGGTCACCTCGTCGGTGAGCCCGACGTAGCGGGTCAGCGGGATCGTGCCGAGGTGCTGCTTGAGGACGCCGGTGGGGAGCGTCGCCAGCCGCCGGGCCAACTCTCCTTCCGTGTCGTCCAGCCGGCCGAAGACACGGGCCCCGGTGGGGCAGGCCTCGACGCACGCCGGCTGCTCGCCGCGCATGATGCGGTGGTAGCACCAGTTGCACTTGTCGGCGACGTTCGTGTCGTGGTTCATGAAGCGGATGCCGTACGGGCAGGCCTGCACGCAGTAGCCACACCCGATGCACCGGTCGGCGTCGACCAGCTCGATCCCCTCCGGGCTCTTGATCGACGCGTGCACCGGGCAGACCTGGTTGCACGGCGCGTCGACGCACTGATTGCAGAGCTTGGGGACGAAATACGCGCGGAGGACGTCGTCGGCCTCGGGCTGCGTCTCGCCCGAGGCCGCGTAGCCGGTCTCGGGAACGAGGTCGACCTCCACCCGGCCGTCCTTGTAGTGGACGTACCGCTCCACCCAGGTCCGCGACTGCCCCTCGGGGACGTCGTTCTCCACCCGGCAGGCGGTGAGGCACTTCCCGGCGCCGGTGCACTTGGTCGTGTCGACGAGGAAGCCCCACACCGGCGCCGTCTTGCCGGCAGGCGCCCCGGCGGGGCCCGGAGGACCCGCGTCGGCCAGCGGCGCGTCGAGCGTCGCCGCCGCGGGGAGGAGCGTGAGCGACATCGCCCCGAGCGCCAGCGTCGTGGCGTTCTTCAGGAACTCGCGCCTCGTGCCGGCGCCGTCCGGTGCGGCCCCCGCGCCGCACCCCGAGGCACACCCTCCGCCGGCACATGACGACGGCCGCCCTCCCGCTGGCGACGCCGCGGCGGAGGAGAAGGAGAGGATCGGAAGGAGCGTGTCTGCCATGGATCACCCGTCAGGGAGCGGTGTCGTGGCCGCCGTGGCACTCGAAGCAGGTCTCGCGCGAGAGCGGCTCCGA
>CAWUOA010000664.1:0-1918 GCA_963923225.1 uncultured Planctomycetaceae bacterium | reverse complement strand
CTCCGCGAGGGCCGCAACGAGTTCGGCGTGCCGATCCTCTCGAAGATCCCCTACATCAACCGGCTCTTCAAGAACGTCGGCATGGGGCGCACCACCGACAGCCTGATGCTGATGGTCACGCCGCGGATCATCATCCAGGAGGAGGAGGAGGACAAGCTCCTCGGCAACAACCGCCCCTGAGCCTCCGCACCATGGCACGCATCTGGTTCCTGTCCGGTGCCCTCCTGGGTGGCCTCGGCGTCGCCGCCGGGGCCTTCGGGGCCCACGGCCTGAAGGCCCACTTCGCGGCCAACGGCCAGGCGGACAACTGGGAGACCGCCGTCCGCTACTGCCTGTTCCACGCGGTGGCGCTGCTCGTGGTGGCCGTGGCCACGGGGCTTCCCGCGGCCGCCGCCTGCCGGGGACGGCTGTGGGCCGCCGGAGCCTGCTTCACCGCGGGCACGGCGATCTTCAGCGGGTTGCTGGCGATCCTCGCCTACACCGGCCTCCGCATCCTCGGGGCGGTGGTGCCGATCGGCGGCGTGCTCCTCATCGCCGGCTGGGCGACGCTCTTCGCCGCCGGCCTTCAGCTCGGGTCGGCCGAGTAGAAGACACGCCGGGGATTGCGCACCAGGAGATCGAGGCCCAACTCGACGGCCCGCTCCTCGCTCCACCCCCGTTCCTCGACGAACCGCCGTGCCAGCACCCGCGACAGCACGCGGCGGTACATGGCGAACTTCGGATACCCGAACTCCGCCTTGTACATGTCGCTGTAGTAGCCGAGGAGCTTCGTCCGCGGCACCGCCTCGATCCGCTGCTCGAGATCCGACTCGATCGTGGCCGGCGTGTTGGCGTACCACCAGTGCCCGAAGGGGAGCACGTTGGGGAAGATCCAGGCGAAGGCGACGAGCTCGTGGTTGAGCGGCCGCGAGAGCACCGAGACCGGGAACGTGACCTCGGGGAAGGCGTTGAACAGCGGCGCGTACTCGGCCAGCGACAGCCGGCCGTCGAGGAGGTCCTGCCCCTGGTGGACGCCGCCGGGGTAGACCGCCCGACGGACGCCGATCATCAGGTCGAAGGGAAGCCGCCGGTCGCGGCAGATGCCGGCGATGGTCCAGAAGAGACGGGCGGCGAGCGTCCCCCGCGCCTCCGGTGCCCCTCCGGGGCCCTCGCGGCGCACCGCGGCCAGCGCCCGTTCCGCCTCGGACCGCTCGACCTCCCGGGGGCGGAAGTCGGGGGGGAGCGAGATCGCCGCGGCCCGGGCGCCCTTGCGGACGAACCGGTCGGCCACCGCGCCGAGCGCCCGTTCGACTCCGGCGAGATCCCCCGTCGCCACCCCGCTGGTGAGCTCCAATCGCTCGAGCACGCCCGGCTTGGCCGCGTGGAACACGATCTCGTCGACGCGCAGGCAGGGCACCCAGAGGGCGGTGTCGAAGCCTTCGAGCGGATCGTCGAAGTCGTTGGTGAGGAACACCGCCTCGATCCCGCTCTTGGCGAGCACCGAGGCGGTCCACCCCGGCGCGGCGGTCCGCTCGCGCACCGCCGCGGCAAGATCGGGCCAGTTCGAGCCGTCGAGGCGGTCGCCGGCGAACCCGAACAGGTCCCGGGCGATCTCCATCAGCCAGGCGTGCTGGATCGTGTTGGAGAGCGCCGCGAGGCCGTCGACGATCCGGGCGACGCGGGTCTCCTCGTCGAGCCCCGGTCCCTCGATCGCCTCCCGCGGCACGCCGCAGGAGTGGACGAGCTCGGTGTAGTAGTGGTAGCCGAGGATGTCGGCGAGCGACCGGGCGGACGGCGCGAGGGGATCGATGTGCGAGTGCGGATCGACGAACGTGGCCCGCGAGAGCTCGCGGTCGATCCGCGCGGCGAGCGCGACTGACCCAGTGGACATCGGCCGGTCACCCCGCTTCGTTCAACCCGGGCTTCCGCCAGGAAACCC
>CAWUOA010000663.1:0-1919 GCA_963923225.1 uncultured Planctomycetaceae bacterium | reverse complement strand
GGTGTCGGGATGGCAGTGGCCTTCTTCGAGGTCACCAGCCGCGTCCTCCCCGATCTCCGTGGCATCTCCATCCCCTGGCAGATCGCCGCGGGCGCCGCGGCGGTGGTGGCCGCCATCGTCGGGCTGGCGAGTGTGGCGAGCCTTCGACGCGTCCTCCTCCTCGAGCCGGCGGTGGTGTTCCGAGGATGAGAATCTCGTCCCGCCTCTCTTCCGTGGTCGTGCCCCGGGCCCTGGACCCTGCCGCCGGGGTCTCCTGCCGCGGTGTGGAGAAGGAGTTCGGTAGCGGCGACACGCGGACGCGGGTCCTCCAGGGAATCGACCTCGACATCGGACAAGGGGCACTCACGCTGCTGGTCGGCCCCAGCGGCTGCGGCAAGACGACGCTGATCTCCATCATCGCCGGCCTCCTCGAGCCGACGGCGGGCGAGATCGTGCTCTTCGGCACGCCGCGATCCGCCCTCCGCGGCGATCGGCTCGTGGACTTCCGCGCCGTGAACGTCGGCTTCGTCTTCCAGCAGTACAACCTCCTCCCCTCGCTCTCCGCCGCCGAGAACGTCGCCGTGCCGCTCCTGGTCAATCGTGTCCGCCGACCCGAGGCGATCCGTCGGGCCCGGACGGTGCTCGGATCGGTCGGCCTCTCCGAGAAGCTCGACGCCTTCCCAGCGCAGCTCTCCGGCGGCCAGCAGCAGCGCGTGGCGATCGCACGGGCGCTCGTCCACGAGCCCCGGTTGCTCGTGTGCGACGAGCCGACCGCGGCGCTCGACTCCCGCTCCGGGCACACCGTGATGGAATTGCTCAAGGCGGTGGCCGTGCAGCCGGGGCGGACGGTGATCGTCGTCACCCACGACGCCCGGGTGCTCGAGTTCGGCGACCGAATCGTCGAGATGGCCGACGGCCGCATCCTCCGTGACGACGTCGTCACGCCGCCCTCCCCGGGACCGACCGCATGATTCGCACCTTCCTCCTTCCGGGCCTGGCCCTCGCTGCCTTCGCGGCGCTGCTCTGGCATCTCGCCCACAACCACCAGACGCCGGCGGAGCAGTTGCCGCCGCTCGAGCCCGTTCACCGGCACTTCGCCGGCACCGTCGCCGGCTCGGGCGTCGTGGAGCCGCGATCGGAGAGCATCCAGCTGTGCGCCGAGGTGCCCGGCGTGGTGGCCGAGGTGGCAGTCCGCGAGGGGGAGGCGGTCGCCGCGGGCGACGTGGTCCTCCGGCTCGAGGACCGATGGAAGCGAGCGGAACTCGTCGTCCGCCAGGCGGCGCTCAACGCGACCGAGGAGGATTTGGCCAGGCTTCGCGGGCTGCCGCGGCCCGAGGACCTGCCGTCCAGCGCCGCCCGCGTCCGCGCCGCCGAGGCGGCGAGCGAGACGCAGCGAGACCAGCTCGCGCGGGCCGAGGAGCTCCACCGCCAGAAGGTGGTCACCGACCAGGAGCTCGTCGCCCGGCGCAAGGCGCTCGATTCGGCGCAGGCCGAGCTCGAGGAAGCGCAGTCCGAGGACGCCCGCCTCCGGGCCGGTGCCTGGGAGCGTGACGTGGCGATCGCCGCGGCGGCGGTGCAGCAGGCCGGGGCGCAGGTCGACTTGGCCCAGGTCGAGGTCGACCGGCTCGTCGTCCGCGCGCCGGTTGCCGGCACGATCCTCCGCGTCGACGTGCGTCCCGGCGAGTTCGTGGGGACGCCGCCGGGCAGAGCGCTCCTGGTCCTCGGGGACACGAGCGTGCTCCATGTCCGCGTCAGTATCGACGAGCACGACCTGCCCCGGTTCGTTCCGGGTGCGAAGGCCACGGGCTGGGTGCGCGGCGACTCGACGCACCCGATCGAGCTCGAGTTCCTCCGTGCGGTCCCGACGGTCGAGCCAAAACGCAACCTCACCGGCGACAGCGCCGAAAGGGTCGACACCCGTGTCCTGCAGGTGTTGTTCC
>CAWUOA010000662.1:0-1920 GCA_963923225.1 uncultured Planctomycetaceae bacterium | reverse complement strand
GCGACATGACCGCCGGGCACTACCTGAGGCTCGCCGACTCGATCGCCGCCGCCGGACGGGGACGCCCGCTCCCCGAAGCCTGCCTGCCGGGAAACGTCCGCGCACGGGGCGCGGTCCCGGGAACAATCCGACTCCGACGGGAGTGAACGTCCGGCATGGCGGCGCGGGAAACGACGCGGCCCCGCCCGGCGCTGGTCGCGCCGGACGGGGCCGGATTCGTCCGCTTGCCCAGTGGCGACGAGCCCGGGCGTCGATCAGTGATGAACGCCCTTGGCCTGGTAGCCGCCTCGCGACTTGAACCAGCCGAGGAGGGCCAGGTAGCAGAGGAGCATCGTCGCCGGGATCATCGCCGTCAGCTTCAGGGCCTGGCGGCCGCCGAAGAGACCGGCGGCTTCGACGAGCGTCTTGTCTGCCGCGGCGTGCGGCGCGGCGGACGAGTTCCACCAGTCGACGAGCTTCTCCTGGTCGTGGAGGAGGTGCTCCTTCGTGCCCTTGTCATTCTTCATGATGTCGAGGGCCCGGCTCGCCTCCTTGCCGCCGTCCTCGAGCACGCCGACCTTCTGGCCATTGAGGCCGACCGCCTTGAGCCAGAGGAACTCCCCTTCCTTGTCCGACTTGTACCGCTCGTAGACGCCCGCGTCGGCCTGGCGGAGGTTTTGCGAGGCTGCCTGGTCCTGGAAGAAGCCGATGCCCGGGCCTCCGAGGAGTCCCGCCGAGAGCATTCCGGCGGCACCCGTTGCACCGATCGTGATCGCGCCGCCCTTGGGGAATTGCTCGCTCACCACGGCGAGCATCGTCGGCCAGAGGAAGGTCTTGCCGATGCCGTAGACGGTCGCGGCGACGACGCACATCAGGCCGCCCTCGGCATTGCCCAGGAGCGTGAGGCCGAGGGCTCCGAGGAGCGCCGACACGGCGAGCAGCCCGAGCGGGGAAATTCGCTCCACGATCGGGCCGGCGAAGAACCGGAGGACGAACATCAACGCCGAGGTGTAGACGAAGAGGAGCAGGCCATTGGCCGGGCTCGCCATGATGCTGCCGGTGATCTTGCTGATCCAGGAGTCGGTGCCGAGTTCGACGTAGCCGACCAGCGCGTGGACGATGAGGAGGAAGGCGAGCATTGGGAAGCCGATCCGCCAGCCGGTAGCGGCACCGAAGGCCACCAGGAGGGCGGCCCCCGCGCCGACCGCGAGCCAGAGGGGGAACTGCAGGTCGTTCTTGAAGAACAACGCCAACAGCGCACAGATGACGGCGGCGCCCAGGAGGCCGAGTTCGCCGAGCATGTCGCGGTAGGAGACGCCCGACGTGCTGGCCTCGCTCTTGGGGAACTTCTGGCCGAGGAGCATCAGGCCGTAGACCGCCACCGGGACGAGGAAAAGCGAGATCTGGATCGTCCACGGCACCGGCTTCGAGCCGGCGCCGCCCGTCATGAAATAGCTCGCCAGGCCGCCGACGATGAGGCCGAAGGGCCATCCGGCATGGAGGATGTTGAGGTAGTGGGTCTTGTCCTTGGGAAACAGCGTGGCCACCAGGGGATTGACCACCGCCTCGGCGATGCCGTTGCCGATGGCGAAGAGGAACATGCCCCAGAAAAGGCACTGAAAGGCGAGATCCTTGCCGCCGGCGGCGTAAGCCGCGCCGGTGGCGAGGGTGAGCACCGCCGAGACGATGTGCGTGGCGAAGGCGGCGAACATCAGCCTCCCGAAGCCGATCCGGTCGGCGATTAGGCTCGAGAGGAGAATGATGATGCCGAAGCCGGTGAGTCCGCCGCCGGTGATCGCTCCGAGCTCCGTCTGGGTGAAGCCGTACTGCTCGGCCCACTGGCCGAGGATGCCGGCGCGGATGGAGAACCCGACGCCCGCGGCCGCGATCGCCATGAAGCCCGCCCAGAGAAGGCGTTGGGCGTTGATCCCCGGAGGCGAG
>CAWUOA010000661.1:0-1920 GCA_963923225.1 uncultured Planctomycetaceae bacterium | reverse complement strand
CCCCGCTACAATCCGCCCCATGGCCAGTCCGATGATGCAGCAGTTCGAGGCGGCGAAGGCGAAGTGCCCCGGGGCCCTCGTCCTGTTCCGCATGGGGGACTTCTACGAGCTCTTCGGCGAGGACGCCCGCGAGGCGGCGAACCTCCTCGACCTCACCCTCACCAGCCGCGACAAGGGGCCCGACGCCATGCCGATGGCCGGGTTCCCCCACCACCAGCTCGACCCGCAGCTGGTGAAGCTCGTGGCGGCGGGGCGGCGCGTCGCCATCTGCGAGCAGATCGACGATCCGAAGACCACCAAGGGGCTCCTCCGCCGCGAGGTGACCCGGATCGTGACCCCCGGCATCGCCGCCGACGAGAGCCTCCTCGACCCGGTCCGGCGGAATTGGCTCCTGGCGATCCTCCCCCGGCCGTCCGCCAAATCGGCCCCCCGCGCCGCGCCCGAAGACGGCACGCCGGCCGCGCCGGACGAGGGCTCGATCCCGGTGGGGCTGGCGTGGATCGACGTCGCGGCCGGCACGTTCGAGGCGGCGGTCCTCCCCGCCGAGGACGTGCCCGATCTCGTGCAGCGTCTCGAGCCGGGCGAGTGCCTCTGCGCCGAGAAGGACAGGCCCGCGGTGGCCACCATGCTCGGCACCACCGGCCGCGTGCCCCCGCTCACCTCCCGGCCCGATTGGTGGTTCGAGGAGAAGGCGGCGCGGACGGCGCTCGACCGGGCGGTGCACGGGGCACGTCTCGAGGGTCTCGGCTTCGACCTCCCGGCCGACCTCCCCGGCATCGCCGCCGCCGGCGCCGTGATCCACTATCTCGACGAGAACGAGCCGACGGCGATCGACCGCATCGAGTCGCTCGCCGCCTGGCGGCGCGGCGAGCGGATGGAGATCGACGAGGCGACGCGCCGCAGCCTCGAACTGGTGCGCGCCTCCGGCCAGCGCCGGGCGGGGTCGCTCGCCGGGGTCCTCGACCGGACCCGATCGGCGATGGGGGCCCGCCTCCTCACCGAGTGGCTCTCGGCGCCACTGGTCGACGCGTCCGCCATCGATCTCCGCCTCGACGCCACCGCCGCCCTCGTCGCCGATCCGGCGCTCGCCGAACGGCTCGGGAGCCTGCTCGTCGGCATCGGCGACATCGAGCGACTCGTGGGGCGGGTGATGTCGGGGCGAGCCGGGCCGCGCGATCTCGAGCGGATCGGCCGGGCGGCTTCCGTGCTCCCGTCGGTGATCGCGGCGCTCGACGGCCGCGGCGGGCTGCTGGCGGAGCTCCGCGACGCGCTCGACCCGCTCGACGACGTCGCCGACGCCTGCGGCCGGACGCTCCGGGAGGGCTGCCCCGTCTTCGCCCGCGACGGCGGTTTCGTCCGCCCCGGCTGCGACGCCCGTCTCGACGAGCTCCTCGAGATGGCCAGCGGCGGGAAGGCGTGGATCACGGCCTATCAGGCGGAGCAGATCGCGCGCACCGGGATCCCGACGCTGAAGGTCGGCTTCAACCGCGTCTTCGGCTTCTTCCTCGAGGTGGGGCGGAACCACGCCGCGAAGGTGCCGGCCGACTACGTCCGCAAGCAGACGGTGAAGAACGCCGAGCGCTACACGACGCCCGAGCTCGACGACCGCCAGCGGCAGGTTCTCGGCGCCGAGGACGAGGCGGTGCGACGCGAGCTGGAGCTGCTCGAGGAGCTGCGGCAGTTCGTCGCCTCCAGACGCCATCGCCTCGACAGGGCCGCCGGCGTGCTCGCCCGGCTCGACGTCCTGGTGGCCTTCGCCGAGGTGGCGCGGACGCGGGGGTGGGTGCGGCCGGAGATCGTCGACGACGGCTCGGTGGTGATCACGGCGGGCCGTCATCCGGTTCTCGAGGAGCTGCTTCCCGCGGGGTCGCTGGTCCCCAACGACCTGGCCTTGGCGGCGCGGACGCCCGACGCCGCCGC
>CAWUOA010000660.1:0-1926 GCA_963923225.1 uncultured Planctomycetaceae bacterium | reverse complement strand
CCGTCGACCTGCTCCGGCGCCATCCAGGCGAGCGTGCCGACGCGGTCCCCCTCACGCGAGAGCTCCGTGAGCGGCGCGTCCGCGGCGGCGTCCGCGGCGAGCTTGCCCAGGCCGAAGTCGCCGAGCTTGACGTCGTAGGCCGTCGTTCCGTCGTGGAGAATCGGGGCCGACGTGGCGGTGGCGAGCATCACGTTGGCCGGTTTGACGTCGCGATGGACGACGCCGCAGCCGTGCGCGGTGTGCAGCCCCTCGGCGATCGCCCGCACGACCGCCGCGCAGGTCCGCGGGGGTACCGGACCCGGCCGTTTCTCGAGCCATTCGGCGAGACTGCCGCCGTCGCAGAACTCCTCGGCGATGAACGCCCGCCCCCCCTCCTCGCCGACGTCGTGGATCGTGACGACGTGAGGGTGAGCGATGCGGGCGGCGAGCTCCGCCTCACGCACGAACCGTCGGGCCGCCTCCGGGGCGTCGTCGACGCGGGCATGGGACACCTTCAGCGCCACGCGGCGGTGGAGCCGCGCGTCGATCGCCTCGTGAACCGTGGCGAAGCCGCCGCGGCCCACCTCGCGCACCAGCGTGAACCGCCCCAGCCGGGCGGGCAGGTCGG
This sequence comes from uncultured Planctomycetaceae bacterium, assembly GCA_963923225.1. GTDB lineage: Bacteria > Planctomycetota > Planctomycetia > Pirellulales > UBA1268 > QWOP01. The sequence goes on along the minus strand of CAWUOA010000660.1, from coordinate 1,319 downwards.
CGGCCTCCTCGTCGAGCTGGCGACGGTGCTCGGCGCCGGCCTCGTTGAGCCGGAGGATCACGTCGACCAGCCCGGGGCGGACGCGGGAATCGGGGCGCGAGGAACGCGGATCGGGCCCGGAATCCCCCCCGGGCGAGTCGCTCGGCCGCCGATGGCCGGCGAGCCGGTCGTCGAGCGACGAGAGGCGGGCCACGTCGCTGTCGGAGGATCCGTTCCTCCCGGTGACGCTGCTCATGGCCGCCCGCCCGCTTCGTCGCGCGGCGTCTCGGCGAAGCCGCTCATCGCTGCGATCGTCGACTCCAGTCGCTCGATGCCGCGGAGCCACAGCTTCCGCGCCGCTCCCTCGGTGCTCCCCAAGCGCTCGGCGATCCGATCGAAGGGCATTCCCTCCCAGTGCCGCATCCAGACCACGGCGCGCTGGTCGGGGGAGAGCCGGTCGAGGGCCTGCTCGATCGCCCGCATCTCCTCCCGCCGCACGGCCGAGTCGTCTGGCCGGCGCGTCACAGGGCGGATGCCGTGGGCCCAGTGGCGCGCCTCGGGGTCGTCGAGGCTCAACTCCCGATCGACGTCGCGCTTCTGCGATGCCTCGTAGCGGCGTACGACGTCGGCGACGTTGTTGTCGAGGATCCGCCTCAGCCAGCCGAAGAACTCGGCGGGGGACCGGCCCTGGTAATCCCGGATGCCGCGATGGGCGTCGAGAGCCGTCTGCTGGACGATGTCCGAAGCGCCGAGTTTGCCCCTCACTCTTTCGGGCAATCCTCGCGTCGCCGCCGCGAGCAGCTGGAGCCTGGCGGTCTCGAAGAGCAGCCCGAGGGCCTCGACCGAGCCGGCGCGGGCGGCGTCGATCAGGGCCGCGAGTTCGGCTGGCGTCGGCGTCGGGGATGCGCCACCGATGGACATGATCCGTTTCCCGCGCGTGTAGCCTCAGTGTAGCGGGAATGTCCACCAACACAGACGCCCTGGGCTTCCGCGTATTTCGTAACAAAGCTTAACAAATAGGATTTGCTCTGTTACGTGCTCCAGCCTCTCGATCCTCGCCATCCAGTCTCCCGCCGACATCACCGAGCAAATCCAGCGGATGGCCGCCGAAATGCTGGCGACCGACGCCGCCGGCGCCGGGCTCCGTCTGATCGGCGAGTTTCGCTACCGTCTCCTCGATCATGGGGCGCGCCGGTCGGTCGACGTGGACTCCCACTGGGACGAGGGGCTCGCCGGCAAGCGGGACGAGATCGTGACGCTCGTCGTGCGTCGTCTCCTGCCTGCGGTGCGACGGCGACTGGGACTCGACGGCAGCGCGGTCGGGCGAATCGTCCCCCCCG
>CAWUOA010000659.1:0-1933 GCA_963923225.1 uncultured Planctomycetaceae bacterium | reverse complement strand
TCGGCGAGCTGACGCGGCGGGCCTGGGCCAAGGGCTGCCAGGTGATGGTGGAGGGTCCCGGCCACGTGCCGATGGACCAGATCGACATGAACATCAAGCGGCAGATGGAGGAGTGCGACGAGGCCCCCTTCTACGTCCTCGGGCCCCTGGTCACCGACATCGCCCCCGGCTACGACCACATCACCAGCGCCATCGGCGCCGCCATCGCCGGCTGGAGCGGCGCCGCGATGCTCTGCTACGTCACGCCGAAGGAGCACCTCGGCCTCCCCGACGCCGAGGACGTGAAGCAGGGGGTGATCGCCTACAAGATCGCCGCCCACGCCGCCGATCTCGCCCGCCACCGCAAGAACGCCCGCCAGCGCGACGACGCCCTCTCCCGGGCCCGCTTCGCCTTCGACTGGAACGAGCAATTCCGCCTCTCGCTCGATCCGGAGACCGCCCGCCGCTATCACGACCAGACGCTTCCCCAGGACACCTTCAAGAGCGCCCACTTCTGCAGCATGTGCGGGCCGAAGTACTGCTCGATGAAGATCACGCAGGAGATCCGCGCGATGGCCGCCGAGCAGGAGGCCTGCTGCGGCGAGGGCGAGGGAGAAGGGAAGACGGGCGAAGGCTCCTGCGGCACCGCCACGGAGACGGTGGCGATCCAGCTCAAGTAGCATTTCGGAAACCGGGGCATACAAAAAACGTCCCGTCGCGGCTCCTTTGAGGGCGGCGGGGAGTTCGGAGCCCTGCCGGCGCGTCGGAGTGCGACGTGCCTGCGGTCGGATCCCCCGCCTCGGTGCCCTCCATGCCCCCTTCCGCGGAATCGGCCGTCGCGGACTTCCGCACCCGTGCCGCCGCGCTCGAGCGCGCCGGGCTGCCGGTGAGCTGGGCGGGGCCGGCCGCTGGCGAGGCGCTCGCCGAGGCGGTGCGGCTGGGGGCCGACGGTGAGCGGCTGCTCGAGGCCGCGGTGGCCACCGGTCAGGACGCCGCCGCCCGGGCGCGAGGGGCGTGGCGGCCCTGGTTCTATCCGGCGCTGGTGTGTGCCGGGGCGGCGATCGGCGCGGCGGTGCTGTCGGTCGTCCTGGCGCCGGTCTTCGAGCGGGTGTACGCCGAGTTCCGCGTGGCGCCGGGCAGCGGATTGGGATTCCTCGAATCGGCACGCGCCGCCGCGGGCTGGCTCGCGGCCGCCGCGGCCGCGGCGCTGCTGGTCGCCTGGTGGGCGGCCACGGTGTGGCAAAGCAGGCTCGCGCCGCACGATCCGCTCCGCACGGCGCTCGCCTGCGAGACGCTCGCGGCGCTCGCCGATGCGGGCGTGGCGCCCGACCGGGCGGAAGGCATGGTGCGCGGGATTGGCGCCGAAGCCGGTGCCGTCCCTTTCGCCGCCTGGGCCGGCGGTGACGATCTCGGCGGCGTGCCGCGCGGCGAGGCGCTGCGGTTGGCCGCACTCGTCGCCCGGGCGCGGGCCGCGCGGGCCGACGGCGAGGACCGTCGCTTCGCCAGGATCGTGGCGTCGGTCGTCCTCGCGGGGCTCGCCGTGTTCGCCTACGCACTGGTCCTCTTCCTCCCCGCCATCGACTTCTTCCGGGCGGTGTCAGACGCGTCCGCCTCTTACCGCTAGCCATGCCCCCCTCCCGCACCACCGCCGTGACCGATCCCGCCGGGCCGCTCGGGCCCTGGATCGGGCGCGCCCTCGAGATCGGCGGCGGCGTCGTGCCGGCCCTGCGGGCCCTCGGCGACGAGATCCCCGAGGCCCGGCGCGCAGGCTGGGAGGAGCTCTGCCGCACGCTTGCCACCGGTGACGCGGCGCGCGCCGCGCGGGCCATCGACGCCGACCCCGACACCTGGATTCCGCTGCTGGCCGCAGCCGCGCCGGGCGCGACGACCGGCGATGGCTTGGCCGAAGAGGCGTTCCTCCGCCGCGCCGTCGATGCGGTCGTCCGTCGCGAGG
>CAWUOA010000658.1:0-1934 GCA_963923225.1 uncultured Planctomycetaceae bacterium | reverse complement strand
GGATGGCCGCCGACCTCGATCGTCGACCAGAAAGGGTCGGACGATGGATCGGAGCCGGGGGCAGGGGAGGGGGCGGAGGCGTTCATGCGCGGCCGAGTCGGACGATCGTGTTCGGGAGACTCTACGCCACCGTCCTTCCGCCGGCCAGCGGACGCAGCGGTGGCGACCGCGATCGCCGGCTTCCGATAGACTCGCGTCGATTCCCCGAACCCTCGGCCGCTCCGCCATGAAGGTCCTCCTCACCGCCGCCGAACTCGCCGCCGGCATCGACCGGCTCGCGGCCGAGGTGGGGCGCGGGCGGCAGGGGGCGCCCTTGGTGGTGGTGGGCGTCCTCACCGGGAGCATCGTCATCGTCGCCGATCTCATCCGCCGGCTCGATGGGCCGGTGAAGGTGAGCATGGCGTGGGCGAGCAGCTACCGCGGCACCGCCACCGAGCCGGGCAGGCTCGACCTCCGTCTCGAGCTCCTCCCCGACCTCGCCGGGCAGGACGTGCTCGTCGTGGACGACATCTTCGACACCGGCCGGACCCTCGAGGCGATCGTCGGCCAGCTGCGGGCCCGGGGGGCGGCGCGGGTCCGTTCGCTCGTCCTCCTTCGCAAGCGGGGCCGGGCCGAGGTGGCGCTCGAGCCCGATTTCGTCGGCTTCGACATTCCCGACGTGTTCGTCGTCGGGTATGGTCTCGACTTCGACGGCACGCTCCGCCAGCTCGACCACGTCGCCGCGCTCGAGGATGCCGACATCGCCGCCGCCCGGGCCGGCGTCCAGCCCCCCCCGTCCGCTCGATGACCCACGCCGGCCGCCGTCCGATCCTCGTCGTCACCCGTGGCCTCGATTCCGTCGGCACCGGCCGGCAGGTGGAGCTCGCGGTGGAGGCGCTCCGCGCCGCCGGCCACGACGTGCGCGTCGCCGTGACGACCGGCGGGGGCTCGTCGCCCGGCCGGCTCGCTCGGGCAGGCTTCGCCGTCGATTCGCTCGCGCGGCGACCCCGCGCGGGCCTGCTCGCCGCCGTCGAACTCGCCCGGCTCGCCCGAGCCACCCGTGCCCGCGGCGTCCTCGCCTTCGGCCGCGGGCAGGCCTGCGTGGCCGCGGCGGCGGCACGGCTCGCTCCCCGGCTCCGCACGCTCGCCGTCGTCGATCTTCCGCCGCGCCGCGGGCTCGAGTCGTTCGCCCTCCGCGCGGCCGACCGGGTCGTGGTGCCCGACGAGACGGTGGCCCGGCGGTGCGGCGGGGCGGGGATCGACGCCGCGCGGATCGAGATCGTTCCACCGGGCATCGAGCCGGCCAGCGCCGCGGGACTCTCGCGCGGGCAGGTGGCGGCCCGGCTGGGCCTGAGGCCCGACACGGTGTGGACGCTCTGCGTGGCGCCGCTCGATCCGGCCGCGCACGTCGATCGGCTCCTGTGGGCGATCGACCAGCTCGGCGTCGTGCACCGCGGCCTCGAGCACGTCCTCGTCGGCTCCGGCCCCATGCTCGCGCGGGTGCGGCGGCGGGCCCGGCTGCAGCGGCTCTCCGAGCGGCTGTTCGTCTTCCCCTGGCTCGACTGCCTTCCCGATCTGCTCCCGCGGGTCAGGCTCGTGTGGCAGCCCGGGGAGATCGCCTCCGGTGGCTGCCTCCTCGACGGGATGGCCCACGGCGTCGCCGCGGTGGCGGTGGACGGCTTGGCGGCGCGGAGGCTCGTCGACGACGACCAGACCGGACGCGTCGTCGCCGCCGAACCGGTCAGCGAGCTTCCCCGCCGGGCCCTGGGGATCATCGAGGACGACGCGCTCGCCGCCCGCTACGGCTCGTCGGCACGGCAGCGGGCGGCGAGCCTGTTCCCCGCCGCCCGCTCGACCGCGGCGCTTTTGGCCGCGGTCGAGCGGGTGCTGGGATGACGAATCAGGAGTCGAACGGGGCGAAGATCTTCGCGAACTCGAGCTTCGACTGCACGATG
>CAWUOA010000657.1:0-1941 GCA_963923225.1 uncultured Planctomycetaceae bacterium | reverse complement strand
GGTGCTGTGCTACGTCTGCACGAGCCTGCTCATCCAGACGCGCAACGACTTCCGCTTCCTCATCCCCTACGTCGAGTTCGCCCGTGACGTGCAGGGGATGCGGCCGAACCTCCTCGATGCCAGCGCCATCGTCGACGGCCGCATCGCCGAGTTGGCCGAGGCGCGGCTCTTCGAGAGCCGGTTCGTCGTCCCCTCGTTCGTGGTCGACGAACTGCAGTCGGCGGCGGATTCCGGGGATCGCCACCGGCGGATGCGCGGGCGGCGCGGCCTGGACGTCCTCAACCGGCTCCGCGAGAGCAAGGCGATCGAGATCGAGGTCCTCCCGCCCGACGACGAGGTCGACGCGGAGAGCTCCGACGAGGCCCGCGCCGTGGCGATGGCCCGCAAGCTCGGCGGACGGATCATCACCAACGACCCGAACCTGGTGAAGATCGCGGCACTGCGGAGCGTGCAGGCCATCAACGTCAACGACGTTTCGGTGGCGTTGCGGCCGACCTACGTCCCCGGCGACCTCCTCTCGGTGCGGATGGTGAAGCCGGGAGAGGAGCAGGGGCAGGCGGTGGGATACCTCGACGACGGCACGATGGTCGTCGTGGAGGGAGCCCGCGACCAGATCGGCCGCACGATCGGCGTCTCGGTGACCAGCACCCTGCAGCGGCCGGCCGGCCGGCTCGTCTTCGCCCGGCAGGACGACCCCCGCGGCTGACGCCCGACTCCTCGGCCCGCCGCGTCCGCCCCTCCGGGCCCGGCCCCCCCGCGAGATCCTGCCCGAGCGCACGGCACGGCCGACTTCGCTAGGCTGGGAGGCCGGGGAGAATCCCAGTCGAACTCGTGTCCGGGCCGGGCGGAGGTGCCGCGCGGCCCCGGGCGTCCCATGGAGACCACCATGTTCCTTCCGATCCGTTCCTTCCGCCGCCTCGGCGCCCCGCTCGTCGCCGCCGCCATCCTCGCCGCGCCGGCCCCCGCCCTCCTGGCCGCCGACAGCGGCAATCCGGCCTACGCCGATCCGGCGAAGACCGACGACGACTTCCCCTTCCAGGGCGAGTACGCCGGCGAGGTGCCGGTGAACGGTTCGCCGATCAAGCTCGGGATCCAGGTCGTCGCCCTCGGCGACGGCGCCTTCGACATCGTCGCCTATCCCGGCGGCCTCCCCGGCGACGGCTGGGACGCGCCGACGAAGCTCAAGGGGAAGGGGAAGCGTGACGGCGGCGCGGTGACCTTCGAGATCGCCGACCCCGAGGGGCGGACGCACAAGGCGTCGATCAAGGACGGGGCGATCGTCTCCGCCGACGGCGCCGTGAAGCTCCCCAAGGTGGAGCGGAAGAGCAAGACCCTCGGCGCCAAGGCGCCCGAGGGGGCGATCGTGATCTTCGACGGCAAGGGCACCGAGAAGCTCGACGGGGGCAAGACCACGCCCGACGGTCTCCTCATGCAGGGGGTGACCACGAAGGATGCCTTCGGCGACGCCACCTGGCACATCGAGTTCCGTCTGCCGTACCAGCCGAAGGACCGCGGCCAGGGCCGCGGCAACAGCGGCGCCTACGTCGCCGGCGCGTACGAGGTGCAGATGCTCGACAGCTTCGGACTCGACGGCCTCAACAACGAGTGCGGCGGCGTCTACTCCGTCGCCGCGCCGCTGACGAACATGTGCTATCCGCCGTTGGCGTGGCAGACCTACGACATCGACTACACCGCGCCCAAGTACGACGGCGACAAGAAGACCACCCCGGCGAAGTTGACGGTGCGTCACAACGGCGTGTTGATCCACGACAACATCTCCGTCAACCAGATCACCCCCGGCGGCGTCGGCGCCGACGGCAAGGGGGTCAAGGGGCCGCTCCATCTCCAGGACCACGGCAACCCGGTGCGTTACCGCAACGTGTGGGTGAAGCCGAAGCAGTGAGCGACTCCGGCTCCTCGTCATCGAAGATGCAGCCACCG
>CAWUOA010000656.1:0-1962 GCA_963923225.1 uncultured Planctomycetaceae bacterium | reverse complement strand
CTCAGTTCGCGGCCGACCGGGAGGGGGAGTCGCCCTCTTCGAAGTGCCGGCGGAGGTAGCGGGCGCGCTCGACGTCGTCGGCGGTGCCGCCGTCGGCGCCGCTGAGCTTCTGGAGATGCGCCGGCTGCGTGCGCACCAGGAGCGAATTGATGTCGGCGATCTTCACGTCGCCGATCAACCCCAGGAGCACCCCCATGCGGACGCGGGAGAGGAGCTGCATCGTCTCCTCGTTGGTGATCGTCTGGGCGGTGCGGAGGATGCCGTAGGCCCGGCTCACCTGGTCGTGGACGTTCTGCTGCGTCTCGCGCACGAGGAACTCGCGGGCCCGCCGCTCGTAGTCGATGAGCACCGGCACCACGTCGGCCACCTGCTGGACGAGCTCCTCCTCGGTCTTCCCGAGCGTCGTCTGGTTCGAGATCTGGTAGAAGTCGCCCATCGCCTGCGAGCCCTCGCCGTAGAGGCCGCGGACCGCCAACGAGATCTTGTGGAGGCTGCGGAAGACCTTGTCGATCTGCCGCGTGATGACCAGCGCCGGCAGGTGGAGCATGACGCTCACGCGGATGCCGGTGCCGACGTTCGTCGGGCAGGCGGTGAGATAGCCGAATCGCGGGTGGAAGGCGTAGGGGACGACGGCGTCGATCTGGTCGTCGACCGCCTTGATCTGCTCCCAGGCCCCCTCGAGGTCGAGGCCGCTGTGCAGACACTGGATGCGGAGGTGGTCCTCCTCGTTGATCATCAGGCTCACCTGCTCGGCCCGGTCGATCGCCACGCCCCGCGCCCCCTGGGCGTCGGCGTGCTCGCGGCTGATCAATTGCCGCTCGACGAGGAACTTGCGGTCGATCTCCTCGAGATGGCCGACGTCGATGTAGTCGAGGCCGCGGCCCACCGGCACGCCGGCGATCCGCTCCCGGAGCATGCGCTCGATCTCCACCCGGTCCTGATCGGTGGCCCGGCTGACGAAGGGGAAGTGGGCGAGGTTCCGCGCCAGGCGGACGCGGCTGCTCATCACGATGTCCGATTCGGGCCCGGTGCCCCGGAGCCACTCGCCGATGGAGTCGCTGAGTCGTTCGAGCCTCATGCCGCGCCCTCCCCGGCCTTCCTGCCCCCGGCATCGCCCTGCTTGGGCGCTTCAGGCGCCGGCGGGATCCAGCGGTCCTCGAGGGCCCGGATCGCGTCGCGGGAGTCCTTGGCCGACTCGTAATCCTCGCGGGCGATCGCCTCGCGCATCTCGCGGCGCCGCCCGATGACGGCGGTGAGGGGATCGGTGCCCTCGGAGCCGGCCGCCGGCCGGGAGGGACGCCTGCCGGTGTGCTCGGTGGCCCCGTGGATGTTGGCGATCAACGGCTCGAGCTCCTTCTCGAACTGGATGTAGTCGTGCGGGCAGCCGAGCCGGCCCTGGTTGCGGAACTCGAAGAACGTGATTCCGCACATGTCGCAGCAGCGCTTGTCGAGGACGGCGAGATCGTCGGCGGTCTGCCCCACGCCGAGGGGGGCGGCGAGCCCTCCCCCCTTGGTCGGCGGCGCCTCGCCGGAGTCACCCGCCCCGTCGCCCTGGTTGAGGTAGTTGCGGGCGTGGTCCTCGCAGAGATGGACCTCGCGCACGCCCCCCCCTTCGAGCTCGGTGATGTGGAACACCGCCTGGCTGTCGCACTGCTGGCATTTCATCGTCGGTCGCGGCCTCGTCTTTCCCTCCCGGCCGTCGGGCGGGAGGACGCTTGAATCATATCGGGTTCCCTCCCGCAAGGGCGCCGCCATGCCGGGAAGTGCCCTTCTCCCCGGCACCGGGGGGCCGGGGGATTCGCCGGGACGGTGCCGTGGCGTGCGCGGGACTCCCGCGGCGGGGCGCCGAGCGAGAGCCTTGGAGCCCGTCGCCGCGAGGGGTAGTCTGACCGGAATCGTCCCCGACGAGCCACCCCGCGCCCATCCCGATGTCCGACGCGCCCCACCTCCCCGCTGTCTCTT
>CAWUOA010000655.1:0-1969 GCA_963923225.1 uncultured Planctomycetaceae bacterium | reverse complement strand
GGGATGGATCGTGAGGATCCGCCCCGACGAGCCGACCGAGATGGAAAAGCTTCTCGACCGGGCCGCGTACGACGCGCTCGTCGGCAGCGAGAAGCACTAGTCCGAGAATCACGAGGCCGCGGTGGGTCCGTCGTCGATGCCCCCTCCGAGCCCCGCGAGCCTCCGCGTGTGGCGCGACCGACCCGCCGAGGGGGCCGTGAACATGGCCCTCGACGAGGCGCTCGCGGTCGACGCCGCCAGCCGGGGCGAGGTGCTCGTCCGGCTCTCCACGTGGGCCCGCCCCACGGTGTCGCTGGGGGCCTTCCAGCGGCTCGCCGACGCCCGGGCCTGTCCGGCGTTCGCCGGCATGCCGATCGTGCGCCGTCCCAGCGGCGGCGGCGCGATCGTCCATGGCAGCGACGTCACGCTCGCCATCGCGCTGCCGCGCGGCCACGCGCTGGCGGCGTCGCCCCAGGCGCTCTACGACCTGGTCCACGGGGCCCTCGTGGCGGAGCTCGCGCGATGGGGCGTTGCCGCCGGGCTCTCCGAGGGAGCCCGCGTCCTGCACGATCCGTCCGCTTCGCGCGACTCGTCGGCCACCCCCGACGGCCCGCTGTTCTGTTTCGATCGCCGTGCCGCAGGCGACGTCGTCCTCCCCGCCCCCGGCGGCAACTGGCGGCCCGCCGCCCTCCACCCCGACGCGAAGATCCTCGGCAGCGCCCAGCGCCGTCTCCCGGGGGCGGTCCTCCAGCATGGGAGCCTCCTGATCGCCGCGAACCGGGAGGTGCCCCCGGAGGCTCGTCATCCCGGGCTCGTCGATCTGGCCAGGGGCGCGGACGCCTCCGCCGACACGCTTTCCCCGGAGCGGGTCGTGGAGGGGTGGCTCGGGGGGATCGCCCGGGGCATGGGCCTCGGAGTTTCCGACGAGCCGGGGCCGTTCGTGCCCGGGGACGAGGCCGGTTTCCAGGCGACGCTCGACCGTTACGGATCCGAGAGTTGGATCGCCAAGCGGTGACGGAATCGCCGTGCGGGGCGCGTCTCTTCCCCGCTGGCGGGTGGTGGGAGCTCATCCCGCCGCCGACCTCACTGGCCGCTGCAGGCGGTTCGTTGTACGATTTTTACGGGTACGCCACCGACGGTGCTTCGGCGCCGGCGCGGGGCGCGGGTCGGGTTCGGTCGGATCCGGGATCGGTCGGGCAAAGGGTCGGTCGGAAGAGAGCCGCACCATGATCACGAAGTTGATCGTCGCCACCGGCAAGAGCGCCGGCCGGTCGATAGCCGTCAAGAAGAACACGCTCCTCATCGGCCGCGCCGAGGAGTGTGACATCCGGCCACTCAGCGAGGACGTGAGCCGGCGCCACGCCGCCGTCCATGTCGGCCCCGCCGACGTCTGGGTGGAGGATCTCGGCAGCCGCAACGGCACCTTCGTCAACAACGAGAAGATCGCCGCGAAGACGAAGGTCGTCAACGGCGACCTGATCCGCGTCGGCGCCCTCGAGCTCACCGTCTCGTGCAGCGAACCGGCGCCGCAGCCGGGGGGCGAGGACGACGTCTCGAAGTGGCTCATGGCCGACGAGTCGCCGGCGGGGATGTTCGACACCACCCGTTCGCTCCGCGCCACGACCGACGCTCCGGGTGCCACCGTGATGAGCCCCGACGCCGATTCGAGTTCCATCCACTCGGCCGCGGCGACCGCCGGCGACGTGCACGGTTCCACGATCTCCGGCATTTCCAGTGCCGGCGGCTCCGCCGGGTCCGGCAGCTCCGGCTCGACGACGTCGAAGGGGAGCGGCAGCGCCACGAAGATCGGCCAGACCGTCGGTGATTCGAAGTCCGACAGCTCGGTGGCGATCGAGGCCCTCAAAGACGCCAACGCCAAGCCCGGTGCGCTCCCCGCCTCGGCGAAGAAGGGCTCGGTCAACTCCCGCGACGCCGCCGCCGAAGCGCTCAAGAAGTTCTTCGGCAACCGCTGATCGGCGGGCGGTGTGCG
>CAWUOA010000654.1:0-1981 GCA_963923225.1 uncultured Planctomycetaceae bacterium | reverse complement strand
CGTGGGCTTCGAGCGCCTGGGCCGATGCGGGCGTGCGGTTCCACACCCGCACCGTGTGGCCGAGATCGAGAAGGCGGCGGACGAAGCCGCTGCCGAGCCGGCCGGTGCCGAGGAAGGCGATCGTTTTCATGATGTGCTTCCGTTGGTCAATCGAAAAGTCGTCAGGCCCGGTCGTCGGCGGCGCGGAGCGCCTTGGCCGCGGCGTCGATCGCCGCCTCGTGCTCCGATTCGACGAGTGACAACAGCGGCAGCAGGGGCCCGGTGGGGGCGATGCCGGCCCCCTCCACCGCCCGGTGGAGGACACGGATCGGGTTGATCTTGTTACGAAGGTCCTCGAGCGGCTTGAAGATGGCCCGGATCCGCTCCGCCTCGGCCTCGTCCCCCCGGTGGAGCGCCGCGCGCATCGATTGCGAGAGCCGCGGCGCGACGCAGACGCAACCGCTGGTGAAGCCCCCCAGACCGAACTCGCGGACATGCACGATCGCCGGCTGCTCGCCGATCCCGGAGATGATCTTCCCGGGGGCCACCCGATCGACGAGCCGGTCGAGGTAGGGGTCGACGGAGGTGTCGTGGCGGACGGTGGCGTACTTGATCCCCGAGAGGAGCCCTTCGCGATCGAGGGCGGCGACGTCGTCGGGATCGATGTAGCCGTCGTGCTTGATGTAGAGCAGCGCCGGCTTCCCCGCCGCCTCGACGAACCCGCGTACGCCGTCGGCCACGCCGCGGCTGGTCGTGATCCCCTGCTGCGGCAGGATCATCACCGTGGGGAAGGAGAACCGGCGCACGACCCGGGCCTGGTCATGGAGCAAGCCCCAGGTCGGCCCGGCGGAGGGGATGACGAGCGTCTCGGGCCCGGCGATCCGCACGAGCATCGCCAGCAGCGCCTCGTACTCCGAGAGGGGCACGTGGTAGAGGTTCGCGTTGCCCCCGTAGAGGAGGAGCCGGACGCCCCCCGCCTCCAGATAACGAACGATTCGCTCGTTCGCCTCCTCGGCCAGGGCGAAGTCGGCCGTGCGGGCCAGGGGGGGCACCGCCATCACGGAGGCGGCGAGGTGGTCGGCGGTGAGCGGAGTGGTGATCATGGTGGCATCCCGGGGGAAGCGAACAGTGTACGTGAATCGGCCGCGACGCCGCCGGGAGCCGTCGCCGCCGCCGGAGGCACCTCGATGACGACGCGTCGGACGCTCCTTCCCCTCGCGCTCGCAGGCTTGCTCGCGTGCGGCACGGTCGCGGCGGCTCGCCACGGGGCAGCGGCGCCGTCCGACGCGACGCTCGAGACGCCCGTCGCGGGGCTTCCGGAGATCCTCCTCCACCGCGGCACCTGCAATGCCTGGGTCCTCCGCGACGGCGAGGCGGCGATCGTCGTCGATCCCGGCGACGCGGGCGTGCTCGACGCGCTCGCGCGCGAGGGAGTCCGGCCGGAGTGGATTCTCCTCACCGACCACCACCGCGAGGGCTGCCAGGGGATGGCGCGGGTCGACCGGGGCGTGACGAAGGTCGCGGCGCCGATCGGCGAGCGCGACTTCCTCGAGCGGCCGCTCGACTTCCGCAAGTGGCGGCCGTCGCTCGGCGACGCGCACGCCGTCCACGGCGCGAGCTACCTGCGGCCGCCGGCCGAGCCGATCCCCCTCGACCGGCTCCTCGCCGACGGCGAGACGTTCACATGGCGGTCGTGGGAGCTGCGCTGCGTCGCCACCCCCGGCACGTCGCCGGGAGGCATGAGCTACGTCGCGCATCGCGGCGGAAAGACGATCGCCCTCACCGGCGGCGTGATGCACGACGGCGCGAAGATGACCAATTGGTTCGACACCGAATGGGATTACGGCTTCGGCAAGGGCCTCGACGCGCTCGTCGCCAGCGCCTCGTCGCTCCGCGATCTGGCCCCCGACCTGGCCCTCCCCTCGCGCGGGCCGGTGATCGACGACGCCGCGGCGCAGTTCGGCCGCTACCACGAGAAGCTCCTCGCCTTCCGCCCCGACTA
>CAWUOA010000653.1:0-1984 GCA_963923225.1 uncultured Planctomycetaceae bacterium | reverse complement strand
AGCGACTCGTCACCGGGAAGGTCTCGGACATGATCGTCGGTCCCCACGGCCTCGACCATTACGCCGCGGCGGTCGAGCGGTGGATGGCGACCCCCGAGCCGGCGACCGACGCTGCGGCGATCGAATCGACGGACCCAGGAGGCTCCGCGTCATGAAGCGACGCTCGGTCGCGGCCGTCCTGGCGCTCTTCGTCGGCGCGGCGGGCCCCACCGCGGCCGCCCCGTCGGCGCCTCCCCACGGCGCCGTCGTCACCGTCCACGCGCTCGCCACAGAGGCCGGCGTGGAGGCGCTTCGCGCGGGGGGGAATGCCGTCGATGCCGTGGTCGCCGCGGGGCTCGTGCTGGGGGTCGTGGACGGGCACAACTCCGGCCTCGGCGGCGGCTGCCTGTTGCTCGTCCGATCCCCCGACGGCACGATCGCCGCGATCGACGGCCGTGAGACCGCTCCCGCCGCCGCCACGCCCGGCATGTTCCTCGTCGAGGGGCGCGCCGACCCCGCCCTGTCGCGGACAGGACCCCTCGCCGTCGCCACGCCGGGACAGGCGGCCGCGTTCCACGACGCGCTCGAGTCGTTCGGGAGGCTCCCCTGGCGCGACCACTGCCGGAGGGCCGCGCGGATCGCGGCGGAAGGCTTCGACGTCGGCGCGGGCTATGCGGCCCGCGTGCGGAGCGTGGAGGCGGAACTGGCGAGGGACGAAGGGGCCCGCGCGATCTTCCTCCGGGAGGACGGCTCGGCGATCCGGGCGGGGGATCGCCTGCACCAGCCCGACCTGGCCCGCTCGCTCGAGGCCCTCGGCGACGAAGGTCCCGCGTGGTTCTACCGCGGTCCGTTCGCGAACCGGGTCGACGCCTGGATGCGCGAACACGGAGGCATCCTCACGGCCGACGATCTCGCCGCCTACGCCCCCCGTCGGCGCGAGCCGGTGACCACCCGCTACCGCGGCCGCACGATCGTGGGTTTTCCGCCGCCGAGCTCCGGCGGGATCCACGTCGGCCAGATCCTCTCGATCCTCGACCGCTTCGACGTGGGTGCGATGCCCCCCGACGGCTCCGACTTCCGGCATCTCGTCGCCGAGGCGATGAAACGGGCCTTCGCCGACCGGGCCCGTTGGCTCGGCGACGCCGACCACGTGCCGGTGCCGAGGGGTCTGATCGACCCCGAGTACACCGCGTCGCTCGCCGCCGGCATCGATCCCCGCCGTGCGACGCCGGTGCCCGCCCACGGCATGCCGCCGCGGGCCGACACCGATCTGTTCCCCCCCGCGGGACACACCACGCACTTCGCCGCGGCCGACGACGAGGGCTGGTGGGTCGCCTGCACCGCCACCGTGAACACCACCTTCGGAGCCAAGGTGGTGGTGCCGGGCACGGGGATCGTCCTCAACGACGAGATGGACGACTTCGTGGCCGAGCCGGGCGCCCGCAACGCGTTCGGGCTGGTGGGGGGCGAAGCCAACGCGATCGCGCCGGGCAAGCGGCCGCTGTCGAGCATGGCACCGTCGCTCGTCCTCGAGGGAGACCGTCCAGTGATGGCGGTGGGCGCGGCCGGTGGGCCGACGATCATTTCCCAGGTCGTCCTGGCGATCGTCCACACGATCGATTTCGGCGCCGCCCCCGGCGAGGCCCTCGCCCGCCCCCGCTTCCACCATCAGTGGAGCCCGGACCGGCTCCGCATCGAGCGGTCGGCCGGCGCGGATGCGGCGCGGTCGCTCGAGGACCGCGGCCACGACGTCGACGACGTCGACTCGATCGGCGCCGCATCGATCCTCTCCCGGCCCGATCCGCACGGCCCCTTCACCGGCGCCGCCGAGCCGCGGGTCCCCGAGTCGTCGTTCGAAGGATGGTGAAGACACCGTCCGCGTTCGTTTTCATGTCGGCGGCTGGCGTCGTTCCGCCGACGGGAGCGGCATGTGCTCACGCCCCATCGGCCCGCCGCGCGAGGCGGTCGCCGACGAGGAGCGTGATCACGAAGCCGGTCACGGCGC
>CAWUOA010000652.1:0-1984 GCA_963923225.1 uncultured Planctomycetaceae bacterium | reverse complement strand
TCGGCGTCCCGACCTCGCGGATCTCGCGGATGGGCGAGGACGACAACTTCTGGCCGGCCGGCGCCCCCACGCAGGGCCCCGACGGCGTCTGCGGCCCCTGCAGCGAGATCTTCTTCCGCATGCCCGACGGCAGCGACGTGGAGATCTGGAACCTGGTCTTCACGCAGTTCAACCGGCAGGGCCCGCCCCCGGACAACCTCTCGCCGCTGCCCAGCCGCAACATCGACACCGGCATGGGCCTCGAGCGGACCTGCGCCATGCTCCAGGGGGTCGACAGCAACTTCCACATCGACATCCTCCGGCCGCTGGTGGAGGCGGTGGGAGACGTATGCGGGAAGCGGTACGTCCCGGGCGACGACGACGGCCGGCGGATGCGCCGCATCGCCGACCACGTGCGGGCCTGCACCTTCGCCATCCACGAGAACGTCCTCCCGGGCAACAACGAGGAGAAGTACGTCGTCAAGCGACTCCTCCGCCGCGCCGTCCTCGACGGCCGCCAGATGGGGATGCAGTCGCCGTTCCTCCACCGGCTCCCCGGCATGGTGGCCAGCCTGATGCAGAAGCCCTACCCGGAGCTCGCCGATTCGGTCGAGCGGGTGGCGAGCGTCATCCAGCGCGAGGAGGAGTCGTTCCTGGCGACGATCGACGGCGGGCTCGCCCGGATCGAGTCGCTCTTCGGCAAGCTGGGGAACTCCGGGAAGGCGACCGTCGGCGGGTCCGACGCCGCCGACCTCTACACCACCTACGGCTTCCCCCCCGAGCTCCTCGAGACGCTCGCCGCCGAACGGAACATCGGCTTCGACTGGGAGGGCTTCCGGGCCGCGATGGACGCCCACGGGCAGCGGTCGGGCGCCGGCAACCGGGTCGAGGTCTTCGCCTCCGGCCCGCTCGACGCGCTCAAGAAGACGATGCACGGCTCGGAGTTCCTCGGCTACGAGACCCTCTCCGCCCCGGGGAAGGTGATCGGCGTCATCGCCCGCGGCCATCTGGTCGACTCGCTCGCCGCCGACGCCGCCGCCGAGCCGGTGACGGTGGTCCTCGACCGGACGCCCTTCTACGGTGAGTCGGGTGGACAGGTGGGGGACACCGGCCGGCTCGCCTGGGCGGGAGGCGGCGTGTTCGAGGTCGTCGATACGCAGCGTGAGGGGGGCTTCATGCTCCACGTCGGCCACCTCCGCTCGGGCACGCTCGACCTGGGCGCCACGGTGACCGCCGAGGTCGATCCCGAGCGGCGCTCCGCGATCCGCCGGGCCCACTCGGCCACCCATCTGATCCACGCCGCGCTGCAGCACCACCTCGGCCGCCACGCCGTCCAGCAGGGCTCGAAGGTCGACGCCGACGCCCTCCGCTTCGACTTCTCCCACACCGCCGCGGTGGGCCGGGAGACGCTCGACGCGATCGAGGCGATGGTCAACCGCAACGTCCTGGCGGCGGTGCCGGTCGGCGCGCGGCTCCTGCCGCTGGCCGAGGCCCGTCACGAGGGCGCGATGATGCTCTTCGGGGAGAAGTACCCCGACGTCGTGCGGATGGTGTCGATGGGTCCGGTCAGCCGCGAGCTCTGCGGCGGCACGCACGTCTCCAACACCGGCGAGATCGGCCAGGTGCGGATCGTCTCGGAGGAGAGCGTCTCGGCCGGCACGCGCCGCGTCAGCGCCATCACGGGGCTCGAGGCGCTGGCCCGCTTCCGCAAGGCGGAGGCCACGCTCGCCGAGGCCGCCGGCACCCTCCGCGTCCCCGTCGCCGAACTCCCCGGCCGCCTCGCCGCCCTGGCCAAGGAGATCAAGGATCTCAAGAAGGCCAAGCCGGCAGCGGCCTCCGCCGCCCTCTCTCCCGAGGAGCTCCTCGCCGCGGCACCCACCGTCGGCGGGGTGCGGATCGTCGTCGCCGACGCCCGCGGCGCCGACGTGGCGGCGATGCGGCAGTGCATCGACCTGGTGCGCCGCAAGGGGGAGCCGGTCGCCGTGTTCCTCGGCTCGGCCGAGGG
>CAWUOA010000651.1:0-1997 GCA_963923225.1 uncultured Planctomycetaceae bacterium | reverse complement strand
CGATGAAGGCCTGACGCGGGGTGTTGGAGAGATGCTCCTCGGCGCGGATCACGTGGGTGATGCGGAAGTCGTGGTCGTCGACGACGCTCGCCAGGTGGTAGAGGCAGGAGCCGTCGGCCCGCTGGATGACATGGTCCTGCTCGCGGTCCCAGGCGAACTCCACCCGGCCGCGGACGGCGTCGTCGATGACCAGCGCCCCCTCGCGCGGCATCTTCAGGCGGACCACCGCCTTGCGCCCCTCGGCCTCGAAGCGGGCGGCGTCGGCGGGGGTGAAGGCGGCGAAGCGGCGACTGTAGAGGAAGGGCTTCCCGGCCGCCTGGGCCTCCTTCCGCTCCTCGTCGAGCTCCTCCGGGCGGGCGAAGTCGCGGTAGGCGTGCCCCGACTCCAGGAGCGTCGCCACCGCCGCCCGATGGCCGTCCGCCCGCTGCGACTGGAAGTAGGGTGCATGGGGCCCGCCGACGCCCGGCCCCTCGTCCCAATCGATGCCCAGCCAGCGCAGCCCCGAGAGGATCGGCGCCAGCGCCTCCTCGACGTTCCGCTCCGCGTCGGTGTCGTCGATGCGGAGGATGAAGCTCCCGCCATGCTTGCGGGCGAAGAGCCAGTTGAACAACGCCGTGCGGACGCCACCGATGTGGAGGTAGCCGGTGGGGCTGGGCGCGAAGCGGGTGCGGACGGTCATGCGGGAGGGCTCCTCGGGCGGGGGAAGCGTGTCGTGGAGGGGACGGTCCCGAACGCGGCCGCTGCAGCGTCCGGATCGGCCGGGCCCCGCGCGGGGCCGGACCGCGGCGGCGGGGGTCAGGCCGCCTGTCCCGACTTGGCGAGCTTCCGCAGCCGCTTCCGCTCGGCCTTCGACAGCGGCCGCGACGCGTAGTCATCCTCGAGGTCCGAGCCGTCAGTGTACCCGCCGTCGCTACGCTCCGCGGTGGGCGCGGCGTCGGCCACGGTGGCGACCGGCTCGAAGACCGGTTCCTGGGCCGGCTCCTCGTCGTCGCGATCGGTCTCCTCCCTCGTCCCGGTCGCCGGCTTTCCGGCCGGCTTGGAGGCGGCCTGCTTGGCGGGCCGCGCGGCGGGGGCCGACGCCGTCGCCACCTTGATCTCGCCGCGCACCTCGCGGATCACCCCCCGCGCGGCGACGAGCGTCGCCGCGAGCATCGCCGCCGCGCCGACGAGCCAGGCCGCCGGCGCCACCACCGCCATGTCGATGCCGCGGGAGGTGACGCGTTCCATCCCGGAGAGCCACGGGGCCGACGCGGCCACGCCCCAGCTCGCCAGCGCCGCCACGACCCACGCCGCCGGGAAGAGACGCTGGTGGAGCGGCAGGATCGCCCACAGGGCCACGCTGACTCCCGTCACGCCCGCCACGGCCACCCACCAGCCGGCGCCGTCCGGGCCGATCGCGCGGCCCGTGGCGTCGGTGAGCAGCGCCGCGAACAGCCGCCCCACCGGGACTCGGGCGCCGATCGCGGCCGTGGCCAGGACCAGGGCCACCGCACCCCAGGCCCGCGCCCGCCCGTGCCGCCCGTCACGCCGATGCCGGCGCATGCCGCGCACCGACAGCGCCACGGCCGCGGCGGCGAAGAGGAACAGCTCGGCGAGCAGGCCGCCAAGCGCGCCTGCCCGGAGGTCGAGGCATGAGCGGAGGACCTGGACGGTGCCGGCGAAGCGTGTGCCGGCGAGCCTGCCCACGGCGTCGAGGAGGTCGGGCAGGAAGCCGATCGCCACCGTCGCCGCGGTCGCCGCCACGATGCCCGAGAGCATGAGCGCCATCCACAGCGGTCGCGTGGGAAGCCGCGTCGCCAGCGCCCCCTGCCGCTCGGGCCGCGCGTCCGGGGCGTAGTCGAACGGCCGGCGCGGTTCGCGCGGCGGCTTCGCCGCGGGCTCGCGGCTCGGGGACTTCCCCTCGGCCGTGGCGGGGGATCGTTTCCAGGCGGGGAAGAGGCGGCGCGACGCGGTCTGTCTCTTATACACATCTGACGCTGCCGACGATACTCCTTGTG
>CAWUOA010000650.1:0-2002 GCA_963923225.1 uncultured Planctomycetaceae bacterium | reverse complement strand
GCACCGTCCAGTCGGGCACCGTGACGGTGTCCTTGTTGGTGAGCTGGATCTGGCCCTGGAACCCGCTTCCCCAGTTCTGCGACACGCTGTAGACGGGGACCACCGCGGTCAGCACCGCTCGGCCTTCGAGGGCCTCGAGGCCCCCCAGCCGCGTCCGGCGCCGGGCACGATCCCTGACGCGGTCATTCACGCCGCCGCGGATTGCGGCGGAGCGGCGGAAACGGGCACCGAACCAGAACGCGAAACGATCCATGCGGGACGAGGCGCTCATGTCGCACTTCCTCCGAAAGAGGAATCCGACGGCGCGTCATGACGCGTCGAGACCGCGGTTCGGCACATTCCGGCCGCCGCGGCCCCGGCGCACCTCGACGGCGCGACGGAAATCCTGCGAACGTGCCCTGCCCCCTCGTCGACTTCAATCGAAGTCGTCGGCCGCGTCAAGGATCGGGCGCGCGAGCATCGTGGATCACGGGCCACGTTCGCCTCGGCTTGGCGCCCGCGCCGCTCGGGGGGCTCACGCGCCGCCGAGCGGCGCCGCGTGCGTCGCGCCGGGGGGCGCGGCGCGGATCTCGCCATCCTCCGCCACGAGCACGCCCCCCTTGTAGACCCGCGCCGGCACACTGAAGAGCCGCTCGAGATCGGCCTGCTTGCGGTAGAGGACGACGTCGGCGTCGGCGCCGGGGCCGAGATGGCCCTTGCGCGTCAGGCCGGCGATCCGCGCGGGTGCGGCGCGGGTGAGGATGCAGAGATCCTGCAACGAGTACTCGCGCGTCAGGCCGGCCAGGGGGCTGCGGTTCCTGACCGCCGGATGGAGCCGGGAGAAGGCCTCGCGCCGGAAGGGCTCGTCGCCGAGGAGCTTCATGAGCAGCGGGTAGGCCAGGAAGTGCGCGCCGTTGGGGTGGTCGGTGGAGAGGGCGGCGCGCCACGGGTCGGCCACGCGCAGATACCACTCCAATCCGATCGCCCATTGCCAGGCGTGGACGAGGCTCTTCTCGCGGTAGCGGATCGGCATCACGCCGCAGCCGCCGGAGAGATGCTGGTCGTGCGACACCCAGGGCACGCCGGTGGCCCGCGCCAGATGCGCGGCCGCCTCCGAGTCGCCGGTCATGGCGACGGTGTCGCCGAAAAGCACTTGCCCGACGTCGAGCGTGATCCCGGGGCTCGCGTTGAACCGCTCCGCGAGCCGCTCGACGCCCGAGCCGAAGGAGTCCTCGTCGAGGTCGCCGCCGGTGTAGCTGTGGAACTGCACGTGCGCGAGGTGGACGCGCCGGCCGTCGAAGGTGCGCATCGTCTCGTCGAGCGTGCGCCAGTTGCCGGGGAGGCCGAGATTGGCGGTGTGGACATGGAGCGCGTGCGGGAGGCCGAGCGCGTCGACCGCCCCGCCGAGATGCTCGAGCAGTCGGCGCGGCGTGAGCGCGAGGCCGGGCAGCGGCGTGTCGAGATCGTGGTGGTCGCCGCGGCGGCCGTGGCGCCAAAAGCGGTTGCCGCCGGGGTTGGCCACCTTCACGGCCCACCCGCGGCCCGCTGCGACCGCCGCGCCGACCAGCCGCGCCACGGCGGCGGAGTCTTCGCGGGCGGCCGCGTCGATGACCGCCGAATCGTCGCCGGCGAGAAGATAGATCCCCTTGTCGACGATCGGCAGGTCGGCCAGTTCGAGGTGCGCCATTCCCGCGGCGCCGGTGGCGATCGCCGCGTCGAAGACGGTGGTGTAGCCGAGGGCGGCGTAGGCCAGGCCGGTCGAGCCGATCGTCGGCACCGGGGCGCGTCCTCCGCGGCCGTCGGGCGGCGTCATCCTCCGGCCGATGCAGACTTTCGGCCCGGCGACATGGCTGTGGAGATCGACCCCCCCCGGCATCACGAGCAGGCCGGTGGCATCGACCGGGACGAAGCCCGAGGGATCGGCCGGCCGGGAGACGATGCTCGCTCCGTCGATCCACACGTCGTCGACGACGCCGTCACGACCGTGGGCCGGATCGTGGATCGTGCCGCCACGGAGGACGAT
>CAWUOA010000649.1:0-2004 GCA_963923225.1 uncultured Planctomycetaceae bacterium | reverse complement strand
GCTCCGTGTCACCGTTCGGCGGCGGGGCCTTCTCCTTGATCCTCCGGTCGAGGATCAGCCCCGCCGCGCCGAGGAGGGCGGTGACGATGAACAGGGTCGCGAAGAACGACTCAACGGGGCCGGCGAGCCATTGAGGGCGATGCCTCTGGAGAAGGGGCACGCCCACCAGCAGGATCGGCATCTGGATGGCGACCGACGTGAACGCCAGTGCCATCGGCAGGCTCCTGCGGCCGGCCCGCCATCCGCACCACACCGCATGACATTCGCGGGCCATGCGGAGCGCCACGGCGATGAGCGCCACGACGAGCAGACGGCCGAGGAGCAGGTCGAGCATCGGCGAGCGTCACTCCGCCGAGAGGAGCAAGAGATCGCCGTCGCCGTCTTCGATCCGGAAGCGTCGCCCGACCGCTCGCGTCGCCGCCGACGTGGAGGGGGCGTCGACCTCGATCTCGACCGGGCCGTTGCCCGGCGGGTTGTAGACCACGAGCCCCCCGTCGAACTCCCGCCGCACGCTGCCGTCGGCATGCCGAGCGCCTTGCCCGAGCGGCCGGCCCAGTGGCTCGTTCCAGAAGGGATACCAGTCGTGGAGGTGGTCGGGCGCCGGCAGGGGATTGGGATCGGAGAACAGGCAGTAGCCGTCGGAGAGCGTCAGGGCCATCGTCGTGGTGGCACGCATGCGGCGCAGGTCCTGCCGGGAGCCGTGGTGCCAGGTCTCGAGGCAATTGACGCGGGGCGGGCGAAGCTGTGACTCCGCCCAGCGGAGCGTGTCGGCGATGGTCTTCCAGTCCTCCGCCGACTCCGTCTGGTAGCACTCGAGAAAATAGCCGTTGAGGAACTCGGCCGTGCGGGGAGTCCGGCGGTGGTTGGCGTTGGCGAGGATCAGCGGGGCGTCGCCGATCGCCGCACGGATCTCCCGCACGAGCGCCAGCCGGTCGTCGTCGTCGTCCCACCAGTCGAGCATGATCCCGTCGCACACCCCCGACTCGACCACGGCCTTCGCCTGCCGGGCGACCTGGGCCCGGAAGGCGGGATTGGCGACGTCGAGCCGGAAGTAGCCCCCCTCCTCCCAGCCGGGGACGATCTTCCCCTCCTGTCGGAGCCACCATTGGTGGTCCGCAGGGAGATGCGACGCGTGCGCGTCGCGGTAGCGCACCTCGGCGAGCAGGACCATGTTCGGATTCCGGGAGAGCAGGTCGGCCCGCATCGCCCGCCCTGCGGCGAGGCTCGCGTCGGTGAAGCCGGTGGCCAGTCCGTGGTGTTTCCCGATCCATCTCAGCCCGTAGAAATCGGGGGCGTGGAACACCAGATCGTGGCGGGCGAGCGTCGTCCGCTTCGGCTCCCCCGCGAGGTTGTCGGCCGGGTTCCACGCCTGGAACACCGAGGGGAAGTCGCGGCCCGCGACGCGCTGGGCGAGGGACGGCGGTTCGTCGCCCCGGGCGGTCGCCTGCCAGCAGCAGGCCAGCACGACGCACATGACCGCGGCACGCGTCGCAGCGTGCGTCGCGGTGCCGGAGGTCGTCAGGCGATCCACGGGGCGCGGGTCCGTCGGAGCGAGTGGGACTGGATCCGAGCGACGCGGTCGGCTCAGCGTCCTGCGGTGGGACGAGAGCCCCATGAAGGCCCTTCTGTGATCGAGCGGGCGGCCTCCTGGACGCTCCGACGGTTTTTGCCGTGGACGGCCCGGATTGATACCATCAGACCATGTCCAACGCGGCCATTCAACGAATCACGATCGAGCCGGGCAAGTGCGGCGGAAAGCCGTGCATCCGCGGCATGCGGATCCGTGTCTGCGACGTTCTCGAATTGCTCGCCAACGGCGCGAGCTTCGAGGAGGTGCTGGCCGACTATCCCTGCCTCGAACGGGATGACATTCTCGCGGCCATCGCCTACGCCGCCCGTCAGACGAATCACGTCGTCGTCGAAGTCGCATGAAGTTCCTCGTCGACAACCAACTCCCTCCGGCTCTGGCGGGGTGGTTGTGCGATCGTGGACACGATGCCGTTC
>CAWUOA010000648.1:0-2006 GCA_963923225.1 uncultured Planctomycetaceae bacterium | reverse complement strand
ACGCGCCGAAGGTGGCGCTCGTGATGAAGTCGCTGGCCAACGAGTTCTTCTCGACGATGGCCGAGGGGGCCGAGGCCCATCACGCGGCCGCCGGGGGCCGCTACGCCCTCACGGTCAACGGCATGCGGAACGAGACCGACGTCTCGGAGCAGGTGACGCTCCTGGAGCAGATGGTGGCCCGCAAGGTGGCGGCGATCGTCATCGCGCCGGCCGACTCCAAGGCGGTGATCCCGGCCCTGAAGCGCGCGGCCGACGCCGGCGTGATCGTCGTCAACATCGACAACCGGCTCGACCCCGACGTGCTCCGCGAGGCCGGACTCACGATCCCCTTCGTCGGCCCCGACAACCGCGAAGGGGCGCGGAAGGCGGGCGAGGCGGTGGCGGCGAAGCTCCGGGCGGGCGACGAGGTGGCGATCATCGAGGGGATCGTGACGGCGTTCAACGGCCAGCAGCGCGCGGCGGGCCTCGAGGACGCCGCCGAGGCGGCCGGGCTCTCGATCGTCGACCGGCAGAGCGGCCAGTGGGAGATGGAGAAGGCCGACACGATCGCCGCGGCGATGCTCACCCAGCACCCGCGCCTGGCCGCGATCCTGTGCGCCAACGACAGCATGGCCCTCGGCGCGGCGGCCGCCGTCAAGGCCGCCGGGAGGAACGTGCTGGTGTCGGGCTTCGACGACATCCCCGCCGTGCGGCCCCTCCTCGCCGACGGCCGGATCACGGCCACCGTCAACCAGCACGGCGACCGGCTGGCGGTGGAGGGGATCGAGACGGCGCTGGCGATCCTCTCCGGAGGCGCGAAGCCCGAGGACCGGACCACGCCGGTCGATCTGGTCGTCGCACCGGCCGCGCCATGAGCGGTTCCGGCGGAGGGAAAGAAACCCGCCCCGACGCGATCCGCGGGACCGGCGACGCCGGGCGGCCCAGGCCCGCCCGCCTCGCGGGGCAGGCCTGGCTCGGACGCCTCGGCGAACAGGGCGTGCTGCTGGCCGTGTGGGCCGGGCTCGTCCTCCTCTTCGGGGCGCTGGCCGAGCATTTCCTCTCTCCCGCCACGTTCGCGACGCTCGCCGGCCGGCTGCCGAGCCTGGCCGTGGTGGCGGCGGGGATGACGCTGGTCGTCGTGGCCGGTGGCATCGATCTCTCCGTCGGCTCGGTGGCGGCCCTCTCCGGCGCCGTGTTCGGCGTGGCGCTCGTGCAGCGGCAGTGGCCGCTCGGCGCGGCCGCGGCCGCGGGGATCGCCGTGGGCGGCCTCGCCGGATTCTCGAGCGGCCTCCTCGTGGCGAGCCTCCGGCTCCCGTCGTTCCTCGTCACCCTCGGCATGCTCGAGATCTGCCGCGGCCTGACCTACGCCGTCACCGGGTCACGCACGCTGTTCCTCGGCGCGGCGATCGATCCGCTCGCGCGCCCGCTGCCGCTTCTCGGCGTGCCGGCCACCGTGCCGCTGGCACTGCTGGTCGTGCTCCTCGCGCAGGGGCTGCTGTCGCGCACCGTCCTCGGCCGCTGGATCGTCGGCACCGGGGCCAACGAGGAGGCGACGCGCCTTTCGGGGATCGACACCGCGCGCGTGAAGGTGACGGTGTTCACCCTCTCCGGCGTGCTCGCGGGCCTCGCGGGCGTCCTGGCGTGCGCGCGATTGGGCTCCGCCGACCCCAATGCCGGGGCGGGGCTCGAGCTGGCGGCCATCGCCGGGGTGGTGATCGGCGGCACGAGTCTCGCCGGAGGAAGCGGCAGCCCCTGGGGAAGCCTCCTGGGGGTCCTCGTCATCGCCACGCTGGAGACGGGCCTGGCCCAACTCGGCGCCTCGGAGCCGCTGAAGCGTGTCGTCACCGGCGGAGCGATCGTGGCCGCGGTGGCCGCCGACGGCCTGCGGCGCCGCATCGCGTCAGGGGGCTGACGATCGCGGTTGGCCGCGGCGCCGTTCCTTTCCCCGGCCCTCTTCGCCGCGCCCACCGCCTTCCGGCTTCCCTCGTCCTTGCCCCCCCTTGGCACCACCACCACCACCACCACCA
>CAWUOA010000647.1:0-2007 GCA_963923225.1 uncultured Planctomycetaceae bacterium | reverse complement strand
ATCCTCTCTGGTCTCGTGGGCTCGGAGATGTGTATAAGAGACAGCCACCGCGCCGTTCACGCAGTGGCTCACGCTCGTCCGCCGCACCCTCGCCGTGAAGGCCGCCGACGCCTGGGGGACCGCCGTCCTCTTCCTGCAGGCGCCGATCGTCGGCCTGCTGATCGCGGCGGTGTTCTCCAAGGTCGTCCGCAGCACCCCCACGCCGGACTTGTGGCCGAAGATCGGCGTCAACATGGCGACGACGCTGTTCGTGACGGCGCTGGCGGCGATCTGGTTCGGCTGTTCGAGCACCGCGCGGGAGATCGTCACCGAGTGGCCGATCTACCGGCGCGAGCGGATGGTGGGGCTGTCGATCCCCGCGTACGTGCTCTCGAAGATGACGGTCTTGCTGGGCGTGGCGGCGATCCAGAGCCTCCTCCTCCTGGCGATCGTGGTCCCCGCCTGCCGGATGAACACCCCCTGGCTCGAGCTGTTCGCGATCCTCTACGCCGCGGCGCTGGCCGGCGGGGCGATCGGGCTGTTCGTCTCGGCGACCCTCCAGACCGCCGAGGCGGCCTCGGGGATCCTCCCGGTGCTCCTCCTGCCGATGATCGTCCTCGGAGGGATCCTCGTGCCCCTGGCCGACCTGCCGGCGCTGACGCGGCCCCTGGCCGCGGCGATGCCGTCGCGTTGGGCCTTCGAGGGGCTCGTCGTGCCCGAGGCGGCGACACGTCCCCGGATCCGCGTCGGCGGTCCGGAGCCCGACGCCGCCGGGCAGCAGCCCCGCAAGGACACCGCCGACGACGCCGAGCTCGAGCCGGTGACGCCCCCGTCCGAGCCGCTCGCCCCGGCCGACGAGGCCGCGCCGCAGCCCGACGCGCCGACGGCCCCCGAGGCGTCCCTGGGACGGCCCTTCGGCCCCTTCCGCCTGGCGGGGCAGGGGGGGAGCGGGCATCAGTTCATTCTCCCCGGCCGACGGAAGATCGCCGAGAAGCTCGAGGAGGCGGCCGGCCAGGCGAAGCAGGAGATCGAGAAGGCGAAGGCCGCCATCGAGGAGAAGGCGAAGAAGATCCAGGAGGACATGAAGGCGGATGCGGAGAAGAAGATGGCCGACGCCAAGGCCGAGTTCGAGCGGAAGAGCGCCGAGTCGGCCGAGCGGATGAAGAAGGAGATCGAGGCCAAGGTGGCCGAGGCCCGCGACACCGCGAAGAAGGAGAGCGAGGCGGGGGCGGCACGGATGAAGGAGGAGATGGAGAAGCGCGTCGCCGAGGCGCGCGAGCAGGGGCGGAAGGAGAGCGCCGACGCCCGGGCGCAGGTGCGGGCGGAGATCGAGGAGAAGGTGGCCGCCACCAAGGCCGAGGTGCAGCGGCAGAGCGACGAGTCCGCGACCAAGATGCGCGAGGAGGTCGAGCGGAAGGTGGCCGAGGCCCAGGAGGCGGCGAAGAAGGAGAGCGACGCCGCCGGCAGCGCGGCCCGTGCCGACATCGAGAAGCGGGTCCGCGACGTCGAGGCCGACTTCGAGAAGAAGAGCCGGGAGGCGACGGCGGGCATGGAGGCGAAGCTTCGGGACTTCCAGGAACGGCTCGACGCCGAGCGGGCGAAGATGAACGAATCACTCGAGAGCGTGCGGGCCGCGACGCGCCGGTCGCTCGTCCCCCCCGCCGGTCGCTCGGGCCCGCGCACCACGGGCTCCGGAACCAGCGGGGCGGGGGCCGCGTCCGGGGCCTCCGGCGCCGGCGTTACGACGGGGCCCGGTGCCGCGGCACCGGTCCCGCCGGGGGGCATCCCGACCGACGGCACCCCGGTCGACATGGCGGAGCGGTTCTTCGGCCAGGGGGGCTTCCGCAGCGCGCGGGCCCTGCCGCTGGCGGTGCTGTTGGGGATGTTCGTCGCGGGTGTCGCCGGGACCGGACTGGCCCTCCGCCGTCGGGAGCGGTAGTTTCGCGGGAAGGAATCCACCCCGCCCCGGAACCGTGCCTTGTCTGTCTCTTATACACATCTCCGAGCCCACGAGACCAGAGAGGATCT
>CAWUOA010000646.1:0-2009 GCA_963923225.1 uncultured Planctomycetaceae bacterium | reverse complement strand
AGAAGCCACCCTCGATGTGCGCCCCGCACTCGTGGCAGCGCGGGATCATGAGCGGCTGCGGCGACACGATCCGGCCCTCGCGGAGGCACGCGCTCAAACGCGGCAGGCAGGGAGGCAGCGGATAGGGATAGCCCCAGCAACCGGCGGCCAGCGGCGGGTGGCAGGCGCCGGTGAGCCCGCACATGCCAGGCAGGCCACAGCCGCGGCAGGCGGCGGGACCGCACGACCGGCAGGCGGTGGCGGGACCACAGGTGCGGCAGGGCGCCGCGGGACCGCAACGGCCGCTCGGGCAGGGAGCCGCCATCATCGCGCCGGCCCCCATGGGATAGCCGCGGCCCGCCATGGCGCTGCCGTGCCACGGGGGGCGCTGGGCGGAGCGGCAACTCTCGCAGTCGCCCGCCGCCGGGCCGCCGATCACGGGCACGCCGCGGCCGTCCTGCGCTCCCGCCGTGGCGGCGAGCAGTGCGGCGGCCATGGCCACCAGGAGGACGGAATGGACATGGCGGCGGGCTGGCATGGCGGAGGTCTCCTGCGGTTCGGCCCGGTCGTGCCGGGTGGAAGCGTCGTGCTGGTGGTGCATCGTCGTCCGTGCGTGCCGGGATTGAGCGTGGAAGCCGCCGGTTCGGCGCGTGCCGGTGTGGAAGACTCTGCGGCCCGCTCCGGCTTCCCGATCGGACTTCTCCGCGGAGCGGGCACGCGCACTGGCCCTCGCCGCGGAGGCGGGAGAGAATCGGGATCTCCGGCCACGAAACCCCTTTTCCGGGCCCGCACCGGACCGATGCCACCTTGAAACCGATCCTCCTCCCTTACGGCGCCGACGAACCGCTCCTCCTCGAACCGGGCCACCACGCCGAGGCGATCGACCTGAGCGGTCCGGAGGGGTCGATCGGCGGCGCCGCCGCCGCGGTCGTCGCCGCCGCCCTCGATCGGCCCGAAGGCGTGCCCCCCTTGGAGCGCCACGTCGTCGCCGGCGACCGGGTCGCGGTGGCGGTCTCGGGCTCGGTGCCCTGTCCGGCGGCGGTGGTCGGCGCGGTTCGCGAGCGCCTCGAGCGGGCGGGGATCGCCCCGGACGACACGATCGTCCTCCGCGCCCCCCCGATCGCCGGCCTGGATGACGCCGGCCCGGCCGACGGCGGGGAAGGGGGCACCGGCGGGGCGCACGCCATCCCGGGGGAGCGGCGCTTCGACCCCGGCCACGAGTCGGAATCCGCCTACATCGCCGCCGACGCCGAAGGGAGCCCGCTCCACGTGGCGCGAACGCTCGTCGACGCCGACGTGGTCGTCGCCGTGGGGGGATTCTCCTGGGACGCGGCCCTCGGCGGTGCCGCGCTCGCCGGCGAATTGTGGCCCGCGTTCGCCCGCGCGACGTCGCGGCGTGACGTCACGCGCCGCCTCGCCCGCGGCGGCAGGCTCGCCGTCGGCGACCTCCGCGAGCGGGCGCGGGATATCGGCTGGCATCTCGGCACCATGGCCAGCCTCCGTGTCGTGCCGGGCCGGGGTGATTCCCTCCACGCGGCGGTCTTCGGCACGCCGGCCACCGCCGGCGAGAAGGCGATGTCACTGGCCCGCGGCTGGCGGCCGCGCGTCGACGGCTCGGCCGATCTGGCGGTGGCGTCGCTGGCGGGCACCTCCTCCGGATGGTCTCGCGTCGTCCGGGGGGTGGCGGCCGCGGCGCGTGCCGTTCGCCCCGACGGCACGATCTGCCTGGCCTGCCGCCTCGTCACGCCGCCGGGGCCCGTTCTCCTCCGCTGGCGCCAGGGTGCGCCGCTTGCGGCGCTGGTCAGGGAGGCCCTGGCGTCGGGCGACGACATGCTCGTCGAGAACGCGGTGCAGACCCGCTTCCTCGCCAAGGCGCTCGGGCAACGGCGCCTCGTGCTCCTTTCCGATCTCGACGGCGAGACGGTGGAGGAGTTGGAGTTCGGCCATGCCGCCGGGCCGGAGGCGGTCGAGCGCCTCGCGGCCCGAGCCGAGCGGCTGGTGGTGTTCCACGAAGCCGACCGCATGCTGCC
>CAWUOA010000645.1:0-2010 GCA_963923225.1 uncultured Planctomycetaceae bacterium | reverse complement strand
GTTCCGGGAGCGTGAAGGCGAACATCTCCACCTTCGTGAACTGATGGACGCGGTACAGGCCTCGCGTCGCCCGCCCGTGGGCCCCGGCCTCGGTGCGGAAGCAATGGCTGATCCCGCAGAGGCGCAAAGGGAGCTCGTCCGCCTCGAAGATCCGCTCGTGCATCGCCCCGCCGAGGGTGATCTCGGCCGTGGCCACCAGCGACAGGTCGCTGCCGGTGATCGAGTAGATCTGCGTTTCCGGCCCGCGCGGCATGAAGCCGGTGCCCTCGAGGATCGAGTCGCGGGCCAGGTCGGGCGTCGTCATGACGGTGAAGCCGCGGCCCATGAGCAGCTCGACGCAGTAGCGCGTCAGGGCCAGCTCCAGGAGCACGCCGTCGCCGACGAGGAAGTAGAAGCCGTGGCCGGCCACTTTGGCACCGGCGTCGAAGTCGAAGAGCCGGAGCTTCGCGCCCAGCTCCACGTGATCCTGCGGCGTGAAGGCGAAACGGGGCTGCGGGGTGGCGCCGCGGCGGATCTCCACGGCGTCCGCCTCGCCGCCGACCGGCGCGTCGGGGTGGGTGAGATTGGGGATCGCCGCGAGGATGCCGTCGGCCTCGGCCACGATCTCGGCCTGCCGTGCCTCGAGCGTCCCCACCTCTTCGCGGAGCCTCCGCCCCTCGGCCTTGCGGGCCTCGCGCTCGTCGGCGTCCTTCGCCTGGCCGATCGACTTGCTCACCTGTCCGGCCTGCTGATTGATCCGGTCGATGTCCGCCTGGAGCTGCCGCCGCTGGCGGTCGAGCTCGGCGAAGCGGGCGACGTCGGCGGAGGACCCGCGGGCGCGGCAGTTGGCGGTGACCAGATCGACGTTGTCGGCGACGAAGCGGCGGTCGAGCACGGGGCTTGTTCTCCGGGACACGGACGGTGCGAGGGGGACGGGCGGGGGCGTATACTGTCCGCGACGTCCTCCGACTCCGGGGAAGTGTGCCAGACCCATGCCCCGCCCCGCCAGTGCCGCCGCGCCGGAGAACTCGGAGGACGAGTCCGCCGCGGGCAGCGCGGCCGACGACGCCGGTGGCGCCGCCACCGCGGTGGCCGATCCGGCGGAGGCGGCGCCGGCCGCCGATGCCTCCGCCAAGCCACAGCGCCAGCCGCGCTACCACGTCGTCCTCTGGAACGACGACGACCACACCTACGACTACGTCGTCACGATGCTGCGGAAGCTGTTCGGCCATCCACAGGAACGCGGCCTTCGGCTGGCCCGCGAGGTCGACCTGCAGGGAAGGGCCGTCGTCCTCACCACGACGCGCGAGCATGCCGAACTGAAACGCGACCAGATCCACGCCTTCGGCGCCGACCGGCTCGTCGCCCGGTCGAAGGGATCGATGAAGGCCTCGATCGAGCCCGAATCCTGACCCCCGCCGACCGGAGAGCGAACCCCGTGACCACCCCCGAGCCGGCCGGCTACGTCACCGACGTTTCCTACATTCCCGGCTTCTACCCGAACCTCGCGCCGATGGCGATGCGGCACGTGGCCGCGCTCAACAAGGTGGCGCCGCCGCGCGTCGCCGACGGCTTCCGCTACCTCGAACTCGGCTGCGGACTCGGCCGCACGCTCACCACGCTCGCCGCCGCCGATCCGCGCGGCGATTTCACCGGGGTCGACATCAATCCGGAGCACACGGCCTTCTGCACCCGCGAGATCGCCGGCGGGGGGCTCGCCAACGCCCGCGTCGTCACCAGCGACTTCGCCGGACTCCCCGACGACCTCCGCGACTTCGACTTCATCACGCTCCACGGCGTGTGGAGCTGGGTCGCGCCCGAGGTCCGGGCCGACATCCTCCGCATCGCCTCCGAGCGGCTCGCGCCGGGCGGCCTGCTCCTGGTGAGCTACAACGCGATGCCCGGATGGGCCCATCTCCTCCCCATCCGTGGCATCCTCCGCCAGTACGCCGCCCTCCGGCAGGGGGACAGCGCCCGACGCGTGCGGGAGGCGGTCGAGTACCTGGCCTTCGTGCGCGATCACGGCGCGAA
>CAWUOA010000644.1:0-2010 GCA_963923225.1 uncultured Planctomycetaceae bacterium | reverse complement strand
CCTCACTTCGTGAAGCGGTGCACCATCCGGTGGCGGTAGGTCTGCCCGGGATCGAGCCGGGTGGAGGGCCAATCGGCGTGGTGGATCGAGTCGGGAAACTTCTGCGTCTCCAGGCAGATCCCGCCGTGCTTGCCGTACACCGTGCCGGCCTTCCCCGTGAGGGTGCCGTCGAGGAAGTTGCCGGTGTAGACCTGCACGCCGGGCTGGTCGGAGACGATTTCGAGCGTGCGGCCGCTGGCCGGGTCGCGGAGGCGGGCCACCGGACGGAGGACGCCGTCGGCCTTCCAGCCGCGGAGGCAGTAGTTGTGGTCGACGCCGCCGGGATTCGAGCCGTCGGCACTGGCCGGGAGGGCGGCGATCGCGGCACCGAGCGTGCCCGCGGGCTTCCGCTCGGGACGGAAGTCGAAGGGGGTGCCCTCGACCTTCGCCTGCTCGCCGGTGGGGATGCCGCCGGCATCGACGGGGAGGTAGGCGTCGGCGAACACGACCAGCTCCTGCGGCCCCACGTTCCCCGACTGCTGGCCGGCCATGTTCCAGTAGGTGTGGTGGACCATGTTGACGATCGTCGGGGCGTCGGTGGTGGCCGACATGTCGACGACGAGTTCGCCCGCCGGCGAGAGGGTGTAGACCACCTTCGCCGAGAGTTTCCCGGGATAGCCCTCCTCGCCATCGGGGGAGACGGTGGTGAGCACCAGCGACGGACCGGCGTCGGTGACGTGAGGCGTCGCCTTCCAGAGGTGCTTGTCGAAGCCGACGACGCCGCCGTGGAGGTGGTTGGCACCGTTGTTGGTGGCCAGCGCGTACGACTTGCCGTCGAGCTCGAAGGCCCCCTTCGCGATCCGGTTGGAGACGCGGCCGCAGGTGGCGCCGAAGTAGGGATGCCCCTTCACGTACGGGTCGAGCGAATCGAAGCCGAGGACCACGTCGGTCGCCGGCCCGCCGTCCTTCGCCGGCACGTGGAACGCCGTGAGGATCGCGCCGTATTCGCTGATCGTGGCCTTCCAGCCGCCCGGCACCGCGAGCGTCCAGAGGTTGACGGTGCGGCCGTCGGGAAGCGTGCCGAAGGGGGTGGCGACGGGGGCGTGCATGGCGGCGGGGCGTTCCTGGGTGGACTGGGGTTCGGCCGCGGAGGCGGCGGCCTGCACGAGGCCGCACACGACACCGATCACCGCGACGATGGCGAGCCTCGACATGGGAAGGTTCCTCGGAGCGGGGGGAGCGCGTGGCGGATCGCCACGACCGATCACCCCCAATCGGGAGCATGGTAACGGGAGGACCCCGATCCGGTGAAGCGGCGCGCGCCCCCTGCCCGGAGCCGGGGAGGCGCTGGCACCGCGCCGGTCAGCCCGGACCGGCCCCGGAACTCCGCTGCGGCGACCGCCTCACGCCTTCGCCTGGACGCGCGGCTTCGCCGCCGGGGCGTCGGTCTCGGCCTCGGCCTGCTTTCTCCCGATCCAGCCGTCCACGCTCCACGGTCCCGCTCCGAAGGCCATCAGCGAGAGCAGGCCGCCGCCGATGGCGAGGTTCTTGAGGAACTGGATCGTCTGCAACTGCCGCTGGAGGGGGTCGGTGAAGGTCCAGAAGTCGTGGAAGTAGTAGGTGGCGGCGCAGAGGAAGACGAGGAGGAAGAAGGCCCCGATCCGCGTCCACGCGCCGAGCAGCAGCGACACGCTCCCCAGCAGCAACAGGCCGATGGCGCAGGCCAGCGCCGCCATCGGGATCGGCACCTTCTCCTGCGTCATGAACTGCACGGTCTGACTGAACTGCGGGATCTTGTTGGAGACGGTGCTGACGATGAAGATCGTCATCAGGGCCAGCCGCGCGAGCAGCGCCACGAAGCCCTGGACCGCAGAGGCGAACTGTTCCATCGTTGCCGCCCCCTCCGCCCGGGAAGGAGCCTCCGTCGCTGTTCAGCGGATCGCCGATTCGGCGCTGGATAGTGGCCGGATGGGGCGGGGAGGGCAAGACCTGTCTCTTATACACATCTCCGAGCCCACGAGACCAGAGAGG
>CAWUOA010000643.1:0-2013 GCA_963923225.1 uncultured Planctomycetaceae bacterium | reverse complement strand
CCTTGGCACCACCACCACCACCACCACCACGAGGGCGCTCGGCGGCCGGATCCCAGGCGGGATTCGGATCGGTCGGCAGCGCCGCGCCGGTCTCCCGCTGCCAGGCTTTGAGGGTCTCGAGGAGGGCCCGGGCCCGTCCGGGCTCCTTCGCAGAAAGATCGCGTGACTCGCCCGGGTCGGCCGCCAGATCGAACAGCTCCACCCGGCCTCCGTCCTCGAAGCTCTCGACGAGCTTCCAGTCGCCGTCGCGGACGGCGCTGGCCGGCGTCGCCCGCCCCACGTAACAGGGGAAGTGCCAGAACAGCTTGCGGGGCGCGGGCCTTTCGCCCCGCAGCAAGAGCCCCGCCAGGCTCGTGCCGTCGAGCGCCTGGCCGCGCGGCGGGGCGGCGCCGCAGAGGTCGAGGAGGGTGGGGTAGAGGTCGATCGTCGCCACCGGCACGTCGCTCGACCCGGGGGCGATTCTCCCCGGCCAATGCACCGCCAGCGGCACGCGGATCCCCCCCTCGCCGAGCTCCCCCTTCGCGCCGCGCAAGGGGGGCGTGAAGCGCGGCGTGCCGCCGTTGTCTGAGGTGAAGACGAGGATCGTGTCGTCACGGAGGCCGAGTCTGTCGAGCGCGGCGACGATGCGGGCGATCGTGCGATCGACCGCGGCGATCGTGGCGGCGTACGCGGCGTCGTCACGGCGGTCGTCGCGGGTGGCCGCCTTGCGCTCGAAGCGCGCGAGGAGGTCCGCGGGGGGATCGTAGGGGGCGTGGACCGCATGATCGGCGAAGTAGGCGAAGAAGGGGGTGTCCCGGTTGCGCTCGATGAACGAGAGGAGCTCGTCGGCGAGCCGGTCGGAGAGGAAACGCCCCTCGTCGTCCTGGTAAGCGTCCTTCGCGAATCCGAGCGACTCCGGGAAGACCACGGTCTCGAAGCCCTGGCCCCCAGGCGTCGTCGGGCCGCGCCGTCCCCGCCCCAGGTTCCACATCCCGTAGAACGCGGTGGCGTAGCCGGCTGCCGCGAGCGACTCCGGAAGGGTGACCACCTCCGTGGCCAGGTCGCTCTCGCTCTCGGCGGCGAGCAGCTTCTGCCACGGGCTCCCCGGCGCGTGCCGCGGATCGACGACGGTGTAGATGCCGTGCCGGGGCGGCACCTGTCCCGACATCAGGCACGCGCGCGTCGGGGCGCAATTCGGCGCGCTCGCGTAGGCCTGCGTGAACACCAGCCCCTGCCGGGCGAGGGCGTCGATGGCCGGCGTCTCCACGAAGTCGTTCCCCATGAAGCCGACGTCGCGCCAGCCCATGTCGTCCATGAGGACGAGGATCACGTTCGGCTGCCGTGCCGCGACGGGCTGGGCGAGGACCGCGAGGAGCACCACGGCGCCGCACGACCACACCAGGGCCGCCGCTGCCGACGGGCCGCGTCGGGGAAGTGGAGCGTTCACTCGTTTCCCTCCCTCTCGTAGTCGAAGGAGAGCGTCCCCTCGGCGAGCGTCGTGCCGCGGATCGCCTCCAGGAGGGAGTCGCGCGTCGCGCCGCGGGCCGGGAGCCGCGGCGGCTCCGAGAGCGCCCAGACGGTGGCGTGGTAGGTCTTCACGCCGGGGCCGCGCGAACAGGGGGGATCGTACTCCGCCCGGCCCCGGTCGTTGAGGCCGACGGTGCCGACGTCGCCGCCGCCCGCGGGGAGATTCCGGACGTCGGCCGGGATCCCGTGGACGACCCAATAGGTCTTGAGCTTGTCGGGGGCTTCGTGCCAGATCACCAGCGCGTACTCGACGGTCCCCTTCGGCCCCGCCTCCCACGACAGCGGTGGCGGGACGCCGTCGCCGTCACAGGTGAACTCCGCCGGCAGACGGCCATCCTCGCCCACCGCCTCGCTCGAGACCGCGAGCGTCGCCTTCGTCCGGGCTCCGGCAGGCCGCGGAGCCGATTGCTTCGCCGACTCGCGGCGGGGCGGGGGCTCTTCACGATTCCCTTCGGGGCGACCACGCGGAGGCCGATCGTCACGCGGAGGCCGGTCGTCACGCGGGGG
>CAWUOA010000642.1:0-2020 GCA_963923225.1 uncultured Planctomycetaceae bacterium | reverse complement strand
GGGCCTTCGTGCCCCCCCCGAGTCATTGTTCCTCGGCAGGACGGCGGTTAGGATGGGCTCGTCGGTGTCCGAAGCGCGGACATCGGCCAATCGCACAACGAACGCTCGAGACGCATCGACCGAGGAGAGGTCCCATGTCCGTCAAAGTCGTGATCGCCGATGACCATGAAGTGGTGCGCCGCGGGCTCGTGAGCCTGCTTGCGGGCTCCGAAGTGAAAATCGTCGGCGAGGCGGCCAACGGCGAGGAGGCCCTCAAGCTCGTGCGGAAGCTCAAGCCCGACGTCGTTCTCCTCGACATCCGCATGCCGGGCAAGGACGGGTTGACGGCGCTGGAAAAGATTCGCGCGGACATGCCGGCAGTACGGGTGGTGATGCTCTCGACCTTCGACAACCCCACCTACGTGGCCCGTGCGGTCGCTGCCGGGGCCCACGACTACATTCTCAAAGGCGCGTCGCGGGCCGAGATCGTCGCCGCGATCACCGGTGCCGCCGCGGGCCAACTCCCGGCGCGGGCGGGTGAGCTTCGACGAGTCGCCACCACGATGGCCAACCGGGTCGCGACTCCCGATCCGGACATCCCCCTCACGCAGAGGGAGACCCAGGTCCTCCGGCACATGGCGCTGGGCCTGTCGAACAAAGAGATAGCCCAGTCCCTCACCATCAGCGTCGAGACGGTGAAGGAGCACGTCCAAAACGTGCTTCGCAAAATCGCGGTCACCGACCGGACCCAGGCAGCGGTCTGGGCGGTGCGGCGCGGTTTGGTCTGAGCCCGTCCGATCCTCTCCCGCCGAATCCACCCGGTTCCCCGCCGCGCCCGGTCAGCGCGCCCGTGGGTGGGCTTTGTCGAAGGCGTCGAGCAGGCGAGCCGTGGTCACGTGCGTGTAGATCTGCGTGGTGACCAGGCTCTTGTGACCGAGCAGCTCCTGCACGCTGCGAATGTCGGCTCCGGCGTCGAGCAAGTGGGTGGCGAAGCTGTGTCGCAGCGTGTGGGGGCTGGCCCTACCGGCGAGACCGGCGGTGAGCAGGTGCTTCTCGAGGAGCCGGCCCACGCCCCGCACGGAGAGACGGCTGCCGAAGCGGTTGGTGAACAGCGGGGTGGACCGGCTTCCCGCCGGCGTCCGGGGCCTCGCGGCGAGCCAGCTCTCGAGGGCGCGTCGGGCGTGTGTCCCGACGATTCCCAGCCGCTCGCGTCTCCCCTTGCCGCGGACGCGGACGGTGCCCCCGCGCAGGTCGAGGTCGGCGTCGTCGAGGCCAACCAACTCGCGGACGCGGAGCCCCGCGGAGTACATCACCTCGAGGATCGCCCGGTCGCGGAGGCCACCGGCTTGGTGCGGCCGCGGCGCCGACAAGAGCCGGCCGATCTCCTCGCCGGTGAGGAAGCGGGGCAGCTTTCTCGCCCGCTTGGGGCCTCGCAGCGGCTTGGCGGGATTCGTCCGTACCCAGCCCTCTCGCTGGCCGAAGGCATAAAAGCTCCGCGTGCTCGCCAGCTTTCGGGCGACGGTGGCCTGTGCGTACCCGGCCGAGTGCAGGCCGGCGGCGAAGCGGCGGAGGATCGCCGAGGTGGCGTCGGCAGGGGAGCGGCACCCCGCCGACGCGAGGAACTCGGAGAGTTGGAGCAGGTCTTCGCGGTAGCTCTTCACCGTGAACGGGGACGCGCCCCGCTCGGCGACGATCGCCCTCAGGAAACGCTCCACCACCGGAGCGAAACCGTCGGCGCCTCCTGACGTCGGTGCGGGCATCGCTGGCTCCGAAGGCCCGGGGCCGTCGGCGACGGCACGCCGTCAGGCCGTGCGGTCGGCGGGCGGGACGAACCGGACCCGGTTCACGCGTCTCTCGGCGTGACGGACCTTCTCGCCGAGAACGGCCGCGTCGTGCCAGGAAAAGCTCAGATCGGGGTCGGCGGCGAAGCGGCCGAGCGTCCTCAACGCCTCTCCCCGGCTCGCGTCGTCGTACAGGAAGACGTAGCGCTCTCCACCCTTCACCAGGGCGACCACGTTGATGTCACGGGCGGACATGGGCG
>CAWUOA010000641.1:0-2022 GCA_963923225.1 uncultured Planctomycetaceae bacterium | reverse complement strand
CGGGCCGCTACCGGGCGGAGCTCGTCTTCCCGCTCGACGCGCAGCACAACCATGCCCCGGGGGTCGTCGAGCTCCCCGACGGGCAGCTCCTCGTCTCCTGGTACCGTGGCTCGGGCGAACGCAAGGCCGACGACGTCGTCGTGCTCGGCTCGCGGCTCGCGAAGGGGGCCGCCGCGTGGAGCGAGCCCTTCACGCTCGCCGACAATCCCGGCTTCCCCGACTGCAACACCTGCCTGTTCCTCGACGCCTCGAAGACGCTCTGGCTCTTCTGGCCGATCATCCTCGACAACGGCTGGGGCTCGGCGCTGACCAACTACCGCACGTCGCACGACTACGCCGGGCCCGGCGCCCCTGTCTGGGACTGGCAGGGGGTGGTGTGGCTCAAGCCTGCCGACTTCCAGGACCGTGCCCGCGAGCTCGCCAAGAGCCGCCTCGCGGCGACACCCGAGAAGGACCGGGCCCGCGCCGAGGCCTTCTTCACCGAGATCGACGCCGCCCTCGGCGACAAGCTCCTCCAGCGGCTCGGCTGGCAGCCCCGCTGCAAGCCGACGCAGACTCGCTCCGGCCGGCTCGTCCTCCCGCTCTACTCCGACACCTACTCCTTCTCGCTCATGGCCCTCTCCGACGACGGCGGGAAGACCTGGCGCGCGAGTGAACCGCTGATCGGCTTCGGCAACATCCAGCCGGCGGTGCTCGAACGGCGCGACGGCACGCTCGTGGCCTACATGCGCGAGAACGGCACGCTCGAGAAGGTCCGCGTCGCCGAGAGCGCCGACGGCGGCGAGACCTGGGGCGAGGTGGGGGTGGCGGATCTGGCCAATCCCGGTTCCGGTCTCGACGGCGTCCGCCTCGCCAGCGGCCACTGGATCCTCGTCCACAACGACACCGTCGACGGCCGGTCGAGCCTGGCGGTGAGCCTCTCGGAGGACGAGGGACGCACCTGGCCCTTCGTCCGCCACCTCGAGCGGCAGGCGTCGGGCAGCTACCACTATCCGGCCGTCATTCAGGGGGCCGACGGGACGATCCACGCGGTGTACAGTTACTTCGTCGAGGGGGGGAAGTCGATGAAGCACGCCGCGTTCGACGAGGCGTGGGTGCGGGCCGGCGACGCACCGTGACCTGCTCCGGCCCTTCGAGCGCCGCTCCTCCTTCCCCGGATCCCTCCCGCATGACCACCTCGCCCGGCGTCCCCTGGATCGCCAAGCCGGTCCAGCAGCTCTTGATCCGCGACCTGCTCACCCGGGCCCGCTCGTGGGCCCCGCGTCAGACGATCACCTACCGCGATCTGCGCGAGCACGACTACGGCGAGTTCCTCGCCCGCATCGACCGGGCCGCGGCGATGCTCCGGGGCTTGGGGGTCCGGCCGGGGGACCGGGTGGGCGTGATGGACTGGGACAGCCACCGCTATCTCGAGCTCTTCTTCGCCCTGCCGATGCTCGGCGCCGTCCTCCACACCGTCAACGTCCGGCTGACGCCGGAGCAGATGGGGTGGACGATCCGCCACGCGGAGGATTCGGTGATCCTCCTCCACCCCGACTTCCTCCCGATCGCGGAGGGGATCGCCGGATCGCTCCCTTCGGTGCGGACCTGGGTGACGCTCTCCGACGACGGCGCGCCGCCGGCGACGACGCTTCCCGTCGCGGGGGATTACGAGGCGATGCTGGACGCCCGGGCGGCGGAGGTGGCGGGGGGCTTCGACTGGCCCGATCTCGACGAGAACACCGTCGCCACCCTCTTCTACACCACCGGCACCACCGGCGATCCCAAGGGGGTCTACTTCACCCACCGGCAGATCGTCCTCCACACGCTCTCCGCCGGCGCCACCTTCGCGGCGCACCAGCATCCGGTGGGGATCCACGGCGAGGACGCCTACCTCCCGCTGACGCCGATGTTCCACGTCCACGCCTGGGGCATCCCCTACCTGGCGACGATGCTCGGCCTCAAGCAGGTCTATCCCGGCAAGTACGACCCGCAGCGTCTCGCGGAGCTCATCAAGCGGCACGGCATCACCTTCTCGCACTG
>CAWUOA010000640.1:0-2029 GCA_963923225.1 uncultured Planctomycetaceae bacterium | reverse complement strand
GTTGAGGATCTCGTCGAGGAGGTGCCAGAAGAGATCGAGCCGCTCGCGCGTGGTCTCGCTCATCGACCACTCCCTCCCCTCGCTCCCCACGAGCAATCCGATCACCACCATCGCCAGCGGGCCGGAGGTGGCCAGATGCTCGGCGGCCGCGTAGGCGCCGACCACCGTCGCCAGCGTGATCAGCACCTCCACCCGGTAGTCGTCGATCGTGGCGAGGATGCGGTTCACGGTCCAGCCGACGCAGAAGCCCAGCGCGATGCCCCCCGCCGCCTCGTGGACCAGCAGATGCACTCCCTCGCCGACCGTCGGGGCATGCCCGGTGTGGAGCATCTCCAGGAGGAGCGCGAAGAGCACGACGCCGACGCCGTCGTTGACCAGCGACTCGCCGGCGATCGTCGCCTCCACGTCGCGGGGCACCCCCGCCGACTCCAGGATCCCCAGGACCGCGACCGGATCGGTCGGCGACACCAGCGCCCCGAAGAGCAGACAGTGGATCAACGGCAGCCCCAGCCCGAGG
The DNA here is from genome assembly GCA_963923225.1 of uncultured Planctomycetaceae bacterium. Lineage (GTDB taxonomy): Bacteria > Planctomycetota > Planctomycetia > Pirellulales > UBA1268 > QWOP01. The sequence goes on along the minus strand of CAWUOA010000640.1, from coordinate 1,512 downwards.
GCGCCGGAGAGCCAATGGCAACCGACGCCGACGATGACCGCCGACAGCGCCGTGCCGAGCAGCGCCAGAATCCCGATCGGCCGCGCCAGCCGCCACAATCGCTCGAGATCGACGTGCAACGCCCCCGCGAAGAGGAGCACCGAGAGCATCCCCTTCATGAGCACGTCGGTGAAGTCGATCGAGGCGACCAGCGCCCGCTCCTGCACGCCGGGCGAGGTGATCCCGAGCCGCTCGAGCACCACGATTCCCAGCGACGCCAGCAGCGCCGTCGCCATGATGCCGATCGTCGGCGGAAGGCCGACGAACATCCGGTTGAACCAGGCGCATGCGGCGGCGATGACGAGGATCACCGCGACGGTGTCGAGCATGGATCAGCCTTCTCCTGCGGAGTCGTCCGGACGACCCGAGAGGCCGGGCGGGCGGAGGAGGTATCCGCTCCACACGAGCCATCCGAGGATTCCCGCGGCCGCCACGGCAGCCACGGCAGGCCACCCCCATCGGGCGGCGGGGGCCGCGCCGTCGGCGGCTCCCGTCGCCCCGGTCTCCCCGGCGGAGGACGGGACGGCCACCCCGGCCTCCCCGCCCCGCCCCCGCGTGCGGGCGAGCGTCTCGCGAGCGCGTTTGGCGTAGGGGTGGTCGGGACCGAAGGCCTGGTCGTAGATCTTCGCCGCCTCGGCGTAATGGAGGCTCGCGGTGGCATGGTCGCCCGTGTTGTCGGCGACCAGGCCGAGGCCGCTGTGGGCCGCGGCGAGATAGGGCCCGCCTCCGTCCGGCTCCGTGGCGAGGGCGTCGGCCTGGGCTTGGAACGACGCCTTCGCCCCTTCCCAGTCGCCGAGTCGGGCCTTCGCGGTGCCGATCTTGCCGAGCGTCGTCGCCCGATCGACGCCGCGGGACCGGCCCGGCATCCGCTCGGCGGGCGACTCCTCCCCCGCGACCAGGCCGAAGGCCCGTTCGAGGCAGCGCAGCGCCTCGTCCCACCTGCCCAGAGCCATGTAGCTGTCGCCGAGGACGTTGAGCGCGTTCCAGTCCGACGCCGGCGAGACGAGCACCGCTCCGGCCGCGGGCCCACGGAGAAAGGGATCGAGGGTGGCGACGGCCCCTTCCGGCCGCCCGAGCCCGTACTCCGCCTGGGCGCCGAGGATCCGCAACGTGAGCACGGCGGGATCGTCCTCGCCCTTCGCGGCGGCCAGCGCGGGCCTGGTCTCTTCGACGATCTCGAGCGCCCGGGCGAAATCCTGCCGGCGCAGCGCCTCCACCGCCGCCGCGGCGGCGTTCGGCGGCGGTTCGGGCTCCTGCCCGCGCGCCGTCGTCGCCACCGCGACACCGATCCCCACGACGACGGCCGCGGCCCGGAGCCACCGGCCGGCCGGCATCCCCGGGCTCACGATTCCTTTCATGTCGATTCTCCTCCGGGGCCGCCGCGCGCACGACGGCGGCGTCTCTCGACGCACGGGACTACGACGGCCGTCTCAGCCAGGCGATCAGGTCGGCGAGGTCGGCGGGGGCCAGGGC
>CAWUOA010000639.1:0-2032 GCA_963923225.1 uncultured Planctomycetaceae bacterium | reverse complement strand
TCTGGTCTCGTGGGCTCGGAGATGTGTATAAGAGACAGGGCTGGGGGAGGCGTCCGAACCGGCGGCCGGGAGGGGAGCCCGGCCCCCCGGAAGGTGCCGGCTCGCGGGTCACTCCATCGTCTTGTCGAGGAGGCGGGTGCTGCGGGCGTCGAGCGCGGCGAGATCGGGAATCCGGTAACGGACACCCGTGGTGTCGACGACGCAGGCGCTGCCGTCGGGGAGCCGGTCCACGTCCTCCGGGCTGCCGACGGTGAAGCGGCGCGGGCCGCGGTCGGTGGTCACCGTCCATTCGGCCGGGTCGGTGTCGGCGATCGCCTCGATCGTCGCGATCACCGGCAGGAACTCGCGCGAGGACAGTTCCTCGAGGAGCCGGTTGCGGAACGCGTCGGGCAGGCCGTCGAGGGCGTCGATCCAGGCCAGTTCGGTGCCGTCGGCCGCCACCACCGCCACCGGTCCGAGCGGCGCGGTCACCGGGAAGGCGCGGAGGACGTCGACGTCCTCGTGGAGGGCGCCGTCGGCGGAGACGAAGTCGAGCCGGCCGTGGGGGCGGCGCACGAGTCGCCATCCTTCGGGGGCGGTGGCGGCGGAGTCGGAGGCGGTCATGGCGGTGCGTGGTCGGGCGGAGGATCAGGCCCCGTCGGCCGCTTCGGCGGCGGCCTTCGTCTGGGCGTGGTAGAGGCGGGCGTAGGCGCCGTCGCGGGCGAGGAGATCGTCGTGCGTGCCGATCTCCACGATCCGCCCGGCGTCGAGGACGACGAGCCGGTCGGCGCGGCGGAGGGTCGAGAGACGGTGGGCGATGGCGATCGTGGTCCGGCCGGCGACGAGCCTGTCGATCGCCGCCTGGATCACCGCCTCGGTCTCGGCGTCGACCGCGGAGGTCGCCTCGTCGAGGATCAGGATCCGCGGATCGACGAGCAACGCCCTGGCGATCGAGATCCGCTGCCGCTCGCCGCCGGAGAGCGACCCGCCGCGCTCGCCGACGCGCGCGTCGTAGGCGTCGGGGCGGGCGAGGATGAACTCGTGGGCCCCGGCGGCACGGGCGGCGGCGACGACCCGCTCGGGGCCGGCGTCGGGGCAGCCGTAGGCGATGTTCTCGGCGATGCTCCCGAAGAACAGGAGCGGCTCCTGGAGGACGCAGCCGAGGTTCCGCCGGTAGGCCGGCAGCGAGAGGCGGCGCAGGTCGACGCCATCGATCGCCACCGTGCCGCTCGAGGGGTCGAAGAACCGGCAGACGAGGTTCGCGAGCGTCGTCTTGCCGGAGCCGCTCGAGCCCACCAGACCGATCATCTCGCCGGGCTCGATCACCAGATCGATGCCGTGGAGGATCTCGCGCGTGCCGTAGCGGAAATGGACGCCGGAAAGCTCGATCCGCCCGCGGACGCGCCCCGGATCGAGCGGTCGCGGGTCCTCCGCCACGCTGGGGCGGCAGTCGAGGATCTCGAAGAGACGCTGGGCGCTGGCGCTGGCACGCTGCGCCGCCGGCACCATGCGGACCATCGACTCGACCCGGGCGTAGAAGCGGGCGATGTAGGCGAGGAACGCCGTCAGCCCCCCCACCGTCACGCTCCCCGAGAACACCATCCAGGCGCCGGCCGCCCACACCACGAGCAGCCCCATTTCGCTGAACAGGCTCACCAGCGGACCGAAGAACGCCCACACGGTGTTCACCCGGTCGTTGGCGGCCAGGACATGGTCGTTGGCGGTGCGGAAGCGGTCGATCTCGCGCGATTCCTGCGCGAACGCCTTCACCACGCGGATCCCGGGGATGGTGTCGGCCAGGACGCTGGCCACCTCCGCCCAGGCGATGTTCGAGCGGGAGAAGCCGCGGTGGAGCCTTTCTCTCACCGCGTACACCAACCACACCACCAGCGGAAAGGGGGCGAGGGTCACCAGCGCCAACCACGGATTCATCCACGCCAGCACCGCCGCCGTGAGGATCACGAGCATGGCGTCGGAGAGGAAGCTGATGAGGTTCAGCGAGAGGAAGTTGTTGATCTGGTCGGTGTCGTTGCTGATCCGCGACATCAGGTCG
>CAWUOA010000638.1:0-2036 GCA_963923225.1 uncultured Planctomycetaceae bacterium | reverse complement strand
TCGTCGGCGAGGATCTCACGGGTCGACTTGCGCTGCCGGCTGCGGTGATCGACCTCGCCACGGCCCGTCTTGTAGCTGTGGAGGAACAGCTCCTTGGTCGCCATGCGGTCCATCCGCCGCGACACGACCGGCCGGAACGCGCCGAGCTCGGTCACGGCCGCCTGCAAGTCGGGCAGGCCTTCGCAGTAGGCGGCGAAGTAGCGGCTCTGACGCTCGGCGAACTCGCGGGCCGCCTCGAACTGGCCATCCTCGTTGAGCATCATGCCACGCTGATAGACGTGGGCCAGCCACTGCTCCGCCACGATCCGCGCGAGCTCCGCGCACCGCGGCTGCTCGAGACAGGCCTTGGAGCGGTCGAAGCGCACCGAGGGGGTGCCGACGTGAGCCGTGCGGGGCTTCTCCCCGCCGGGCGTCGTCCAGCGTGCCGAGACGTCGATCGACAGCGTGTCGTCCTGGCCGCCCTCCGGAAACACGAGCTTCACGACCACGCACCGCGAGCTGTCGCCGACGAGCGACCCGGCCAGGATCTCGCAGCCTTCGGCGTCGCGGTGGAGCGGTGCGGTGCCGTAGACCTCGGCCGTCACCCCCGCGGGCAGCTGCAGGCGGAACTCGAGATTCTCCACCGTCGTCGCCAAGGAGTCGTTGAGCTCGGCGAACATGATCTCCGCGATCTCCTCCGGGAGCTCCGCGTCGTGCATCCGCCCGCCCCCCGCCTCCGCGATCGCCTGCAGCTGCACCGGCGAATACTCCGAGCCGATGCCGACGGTGGAGGTCACCACGCCCCGCTTGCGGAGCTCGCCCGAGTGGTGCGCCAGGCGGGTCGGATTCACTTCGCCGGCGTTGGCATGGCCGTCGGAGAGGACGATCACCCGGTGGCGTTCGGGCGCATCGGCCCTGGCCTGCCGCTTGGCCACCGCCTCGCAGCCGCCGATCCAGCCCTCGAAGAGGTTCGTCGAGCCGCGGGTGACGAGCGGGCGGATGGCGGCGGCGACGGCGCGGCGGCCGGGCGGGTCGAGCCGCATCGCCTCGGCGTGGCAAACGACGTCGTCGGCGAACGAGACCAGCGACAAGTGATCGCTCGCGGCGAGCTTGTCGAGCAGGGAGAGCGTGGCCTGCTTGGCGGCCTCGAGCGGCTTGCCTTCCATCGACCCGGAGGCGTCGATGACGAGGCCGAGATTCAAAGGCTCGCGCGGCCGGTCGCCGCGGGACACGGCCGGCGCCTTGACGGAGAGCACGAGGTGCCGGACCGATCCCCCCTTGACGTTCACGACGCTGCGATCGAGGCGGGCGGAGAACTCGGGCGCGGCGTTCTGGTGCTCGTTGCTGGCGATCATTTGCGGAGACCTTTCGTCAAGAGGAGCCGAAGGGCGTCACCGATCCTGTGGAGCTGGGCGAGCTGGTCCGATCCGAAGCTCCCGCGGACGGAGAGCTCGATGTCGGGAGTGAGCGGCAGGCGATACCAGTGCTCGCCGCGAAGACTGCGGGAGCCCGTCGAGAGCCCGGCGAGCTTGGCGAGCGCCCGGGCGGCCTCCTCGAGGACCGGCAACTGGTCGTCGTCGACGGGGGCCTGCCGCTGGCGGGCCGCCGCGGGAGCGTTCGTGGGCGCGGGATTGGCGCGGAGCGCCTTCAGGTAATCGATCGCCGACGACTTCGCCGGCTCGTTCGCCTCGTGGGCAGCGATCAGCGACCCGATCCGCATCCGACCGTCGGCCAGCGCGCTCAGCTCCGAGGGGCCGATGCTCTGGAGCAGCATCCGGATCTGGTCGAGCGTGAGGGTGCGATTGGCGTCGCGAAGTAGCTGGAGCACCTTGAGCCGGTCGAGCGACTCCCTGGGATAGCGGGCCGCCCGCCCCAGGGAATCGGGCCCCGGGATGAGGCCTTTCTCGACATAGGACCGGATCGTCCGCGGCTCGACACCGGACGCGTCGGCCAGCTCGTTGAGGGTGAATCCGGCCGAATCGGAGGGGTTTTCGGTGGTGGGCATGCGGGCATCATAAAGCGACGTCGCGACATGTCAAGATGGCGAGTTCTGTTTT
>CAWUOA010000637.1:0-2040 GCA_963923225.1 uncultured Planctomycetaceae bacterium | reverse complement strand
TCCTCGACATGGTGCGGAAGGAACGGATGGCCGACGCCATCAAGTGCTGCCTGCCGCAGGTCACGCCGCCGATCACCGGCCGGAACATGGACGGCCCGCCGACGCCCGACGCGCAGACACGCGCCGCCGAGGCGGCGCTCCGTTCCATGGACGTGATCCGTGCGATCCAGAGATGCGGCGACGACGCCCCGGTGGAGATCCACTGCGTCGGGCCGGAGACGCGGCTCAAGGAGTCGTGGGTCCTCGAGGTGCGAGTCGGGCCCTGCCCGGACGGCAAGCCGCTGAAGATCAAGATGCTCATGCAGTCGCGCGCGGTGACCCGCGGCAAGCGGCCCTACGACAACTGGATGGTCGCCGGCATCGCCCCCGACGTCGGCCAATAGGCGCGCCCCCGCGCCCCGTTCACGCCTCGCCGACGCCGAATGGGCGGACGTCGTCGAGCCTCTCGGCCCCCGCGGCGAGCATCACCAGGCGGTCGAAGCCGAGGGCCGCCCCCACCCCCTCGGGCATCGCGGGACCGTGGGCCTCGAGGACGCGACGCGGCACCGGGAGCGCCCCGCGCCCCAGGGCCTCGCGGATCCGGTTGGCGTCGTCGATGCGCCGGGCGAGGAGTCCGCGGTCGGGATCCTCCTCCCAGCCGTTGGCCAACTCGATCCCGTCGACGAAGAGTTCGAAGCGGCGGGCGACGCGGGAATCGGAGGGATCGATCCGGGCGAACGCGGACTGCGTCGAAGGCCAGGCCTCGAGCGACGTCGGCCTCCCTCCCCGGCCGAGCCGCGGTCCGACCACCTCGGAGAGGATCAGTTCGAACCAGCTGTCGGGGGTGTCGGCGTCGCCGTGCGGCGAGACGAGGCCGGCGCGGTGGCCGGCCTCCCGCCAGTCGGCGAGCGACGCCGAGAGGCAGTCGATCCCTGCGTGGCGCGCGAAGGCGGCCCGGCAGGAAAGGCGCTCCAGGCCGCTGGTGCCGAGGACGCGGGAGCCGATCTCCGCCAGCAGCTCCGCGGTCGAATCGAGCGTGGCGCCGGGGGAATACCACTCGAGGAGCACGAACTCCACGTCGTGCAGGTCGCCCCGCTCCCCCGCCCGGAAGGAGCGTGCGAACTGGTGGATCGGACCGGAGCCGGCGGCGAGGAGACGCTTCATCAGCGCCTCGGGGCTCGCCTGGAGCCAGGCGCCCGGCCGGCCGGGGCCGTCGACGGCCACCGGGATCGGGTCGATGTGCGCCTCGGGGATCACCTCCGCGGAGAGCACCGGCGTGTCGACCTCGATCGAGCCCCGCGCCTCGAACAGCGCGGCGAGCGTCGCCCGCACGCCGGCACGGTGCGCGAGCAGGCGGCGCAGCGGCGACGGCGCGCCGCCTCTCGTCGCGGATTCTTCCGGTGGGGCCAAGGGGAGGGGGCTCGCTCGATCGACGGGAATGACGAGGTGGCGGACGGTTCAGGCCTTCGCCGCGGCGGCCGGCTGCGGCTTCCGCGCCGCGGCCGTCTCGCGGTAGACGAGCACGGGGCAGGGGGCGTGGCGGAGGATCGACTCCGCGACGCTCCCCATGAGGAGGCGGAACATCCCGGTGCGGCCGTGCGTGCCGAGGACGATCATCTCGGCCTTCTCGTCGGCGGCGATGCGGCAGATCTCGGAGGCCGGGTCGCCCATCGCCAGACGGTGGGTGAAGGCGATGGCGGGATCCGAGGGCTTCACCTTCTCGAGCATCGCCGCGATCCGGGCCGAGTCGGGCTCCGGGAGGCCGTAGTAGAGTTCGCCGCCGCCGTAGGCCATCGGCGGCTCCTCGACGTGGACGATGAGGAGCCGCGCACCCGATTGCCGGGCGAGTGTGGCGGCATGGGGGAGGGCGGCGTCGCTGGCGGAGGAGAAGTCGGTGGGGACGAGAATCGTGCGCGTGCTCATCGCTGGCTCCCGGTCGATCGAGGAAGGGGCTCGTTGGTCGCTCGGCCGCCCTGCCGGGGAAGCGGGGCCCCGAGTGGCCGCCGCGGGAGAATCCTACCGCGGAGACTCCCGCCCGATCGAGCGGCCGACGCGGGCCCG
>CAWUOA010000636.1:0-2051 GCA_963923225.1 uncultured Planctomycetaceae bacterium | reverse complement strand
GCTCGTCTGCGCCTGGGGGATCGGGCTGCCCTGGCTCCTCGCGTGGTGGATCCATTCGCTGGCCACCACGCTCACCGTCACCGACGAGCGGATCTCGCTGCGCCGCGGCATCCTCGCCAAGTACACCAGCGACGTCCTGATCGCCGACGTCCGCAACGTCCAGATCGGCCAGAGCATGCTCCAGCGGCTCTTCGGCGTGGGGAGCGTCGGCATCTCCTCGGCCGGCCAGGGCGGACTGGAGATCGAGGTCGCCGGCCTGCCGGCACCATGGCGGGTGAAGGGGATCATCGACGAGCGCCGGGCCGAGTCGCGCCTCGGACGACTCGACGGCTCACACGCATGAACGCCGGCGCCGGCAGGAAGGGACGCCGTCCTCCCGCCGGAAGTCTCAGAAGATCCCGCCGCCGACGACGATCTGCATCCGCCGCGGTTGGTAGTCGGAAAACGGCGTCTTGCCGGGGCCCGATCGATAGGGCGAATGGGAGGGGGCCGAGCGGGACCTCGCGGCCGCGGCCTGCGATGCGGCCCCCGTGGCGGCACGGCCGGAAGCGGCACGGTCCACCAGCGCCGCCTGCTTCGACTCCACCCCCTGCTGACGCGCCTGCACCTGCGCCTTCAGGCCGTCGATCCGCACGATCTCCCGCCACAGGTCGTCGGCCGACATCTCGAGGATGTCGGGGATGCCCTGCATCTCGCGAGCCCGACGGGCGTCGGTCATCGCCGAGAGGTATTCGCCGAGCCAGGCCTTCGCGTCGGCCGCCTCGGGGGTCTCGAGGAGCTTGAGCTTCGCCGTGATCGAGTCGAGGAGGTACTCGAGCTCGTACGACGACATCGTCGCGACCCGGTCGTTGAAGCGGGCCTTGATGCGGCGGACCTCGGCGGGGGGATAGACCTTCTGGACGCGGAGCCAGCCGGCGAGCTCGGCCACCGCCCGCTGCCAATCGGGACTCGAGAGCAGATCGTGCTTGCGCGCGAACTCGCCGTCGTCAGCGTCGTCGATCGGATGCCCCGAAGCGCCGCCGGCGGCGGCGGCGAAGCAGGGAGCATGGGAGAGCAGCGGGCCGGTCGCGACGGCGAGGCAGAGCCAAGCGGCGACGGTCGTGTTCCATCGGGACAGCCTGTCGTTCGAAGCCATCATCGCCCCCCCTCCTTCGCCTGACGCACCCACACCGCCCGCGTCGGCCGGCCGGCGTCCGCGTCGAACGCGTCCGGCATGATCCGCCACACGCACCGGTCCGGTCCGTCCGGACTGTAGACGTTCGTGGTCGACTCCTGCCGGCCGTCGGGGAGGAACACCGTCTGGACCGCGACCCAGGAATCGCCGTCGCGGAAAAGCGTCGCCTCGGAGCGGCTCCCGTCGGAGGAGAAGCCCCACGACCGCACCCTGCGGACGACCGGATCCCAGCCGATCCGATTGTGGACGTCGACGAAGCCGGCGGAGGCGTCGTTCGCGGCGAGAGGCACGCGCACGTCGCGGACGAGGAACGCCCGGCCCTCGTCCCAACGGATGCTCATCCGCGTGGCGTCCGGGAGGTCGTGCCGACCGTCCCCCTCCTCGATCGCTTTCTCGTCGACGTCGAGCACCCAGTCCCCGACGAGCCAGTCGAGGTCCTCGAGCATGTCCGCGTCGGCAACGACCGGCCGCTCCGACTCGCGCACGCCCGCGAGCTTCCAGCCCTCGTCGCGACGGACCCACAGCGCCGAGAACCAGCCCTCGACCTCGGTCCGCGTCCCGGGCAGCAGGACGTCGAACGAGCCATCCTCGATGGCCACGTCGGCGGAGAGGAAGCGGATGCGAGTCTCCGAGCGCGCCGCCGCCGGTCGCGACGCGGCGGCTTTCTCGACGACGATCTCCTGCGGGAGAGAGCGGTTGCCCCAGCCGTCGACGACGTCGCCGTCGGCCGTCCACGCCGCCTTCACGGCGTCGGCATCTCCGCGTGCGAGCGCCTCGGCGTAGGCGGCGGAGGCGGCGCGGATCGCGGCGACGTCGGCGGGCTTCCCCGGCCCGGCCTCCTGCGACAGCACCGGGGAGAGTGGCACGACGGCCAACA
>CAWUOA010000635.1:0-2052 GCA_963923225.1 uncultured Planctomycetaceae bacterium | reverse complement strand
GTCTGCTTGTCGTCCTTCACGAACGGCTGCTCGAGGAGGACGCACTGGCTGAAGAAGTTGCGGAGCCGCCCCTCGATCATCTTGGCGATGATGTTCTCGGGCTTGCCCTCGCCGCGGGCCGCCTCGGTGAGGATCTCCCGCTCCTTGGCGACGATCTCCGGGTCGAGGTCTTCCTTGGTGATCGCCTTGGGGGCGAGCGCCACGACGTGCATGCAGATGTCCTTGGCGACGACGCCCGCGTCGGGGGCGGACGTCTTGCCGGCGATTTCCACCAGGGCCGCCTTCGAGCCGTCGTGGTGGGCGTACCCGCCGCACGGCGCGTCGATGCGGCAGATGCGCGAGAGGACGAACACCTCCCGCATCCGGTTGTAGAGATCGTCCTTGAGCTCGCCGAGCGTGCGCTGCGGGTGGGCGTGGCTCTTCTGGGCGAGGAGATCCTCCGGCGTCTTCGCTCCGGGGCCGAGGGCCAGCGTGGTGGCGATGTCCTCGACGAGGGCCTTGAAGTCGGGGCTGTTGGCCACCGGCGAGCTCTCGCACTTCATCTCGACGATCACGCCGACGTTCTTCGCCGGATCGGCGTAGACGGCGAGGCGGCCGGTCGACGTCTCGCGGTCGGCCTTCATGGCCTGGGTCTTGATCCCCTGCTTGCGCAGCCACTCCACCGCCTGCTCGGTGTTGCCGCCGCACTCCTGGAGCGCCTTCTTGCACTCCATCATCGGCAGACCGGTCTTGTCACGCAGTGCCATCACCGCAGCGGCCGTGATCTCAGCCATCGGAAACGCTCCTGGCAGAAGGGAAAAGCAGAGGGAATGAACGGGACGCGGAGAGAAACGGGGAAAAGCCTGCCGCCGGTCCGGGTATCCGCCAAACGACTCCGAGCCCAGGGAAATCCCCGGGCTCGGAGGGTTCGATGTTTCGGATGCGAGCCGCAGGCCGGAGGTCGGGGCGTCAGGCCTTCGGCGGGCGGGGTGCCGCACGCTTGGCGACGTTGGCCCGGGCACGCGGCGCCGGCTTGCCATCGGCATCGGCCCCCTCCGACGCCGCCTGGGCGTCGGCGGAGGTGTTCGCCTTGCCTTCGAGGATCGCGTCGGCGAGACGGGCGGCGACGAGTTCGATCGAACGGATCGAATCGTCGTTGCCGGGGATCGGGAGGTCGACCAGATCGGGGTCGCAATCGGTGTCGATGAGGGCGACGGTCGTGATCCCCATCTTCCGGGCCTCGCTGACGGCGTTCTTCTCCTTCTTCGGATCGAACACCACCAGGCACTCGGGGAGGCGCGACAGCGTGCGGATGCCGCCGAGGTTGCGCTCCATCTTGCGGAACTCGCGACGCAGCGACGACTGCATCTTCTTGGAGTAGGCGCCGAACTCCTCCGAAGGCATCAGCTTCTCGAGATGCTCGAGACGCTGGAGACGGTTGCGGATGGTGCGGAAGTTGGTGAGCGTGCCGCCGAGCCAGCGGTCGGAGACGTAGGGCATGCCGCAGCGGGCCGCCTCGCGGGCGACCGCCTCGGCCCCCTGCCGCTTCGTCCCCACGAAGAGGATCAGGCTGCCGGTCGACGCGACCTGCTTGAGGTACTTCTTGCCGCGGAGGAGGCCGCGGATCGTCTCGCGGACGTCGATGATGTGGATGAGGTTCTTGCGGCCGTGGATGTAGGGCCGCATCTTCGGATTCCAGCGGCTGGCACGGTGGCCGAAATGCACGCCGGCTTCGATCAGTTCCTGGGCCAGGACGTTCGACACGCTCGTCACTCGCGGGGGAAGGAGGTATGGGGCCCGGGGAGGCTGCCTCGAGGCTCCGGGGGAGTCCCGCAAACTATTCCCATTTTCCCGGCCGTGTCAACGCTTCCCCGCCAATCCCGCCACGCGGGAGCGTGGGGGGGCGAGGGCGGCTTGAATCGGCCCACGGCGGCAAACTACACTCCGCTCCGCCTCGGCTCCCGTTTTTTCCCGGTATTTTTCCGGTTTTGCCCCTTCCGGGACCGAGCGCCCGCCCGATTTCCGGGGCCTGACCAGTCGCCGTTCGAGTCGCTGACGTCCTCATCCCTCCCC
>CAWUOA010000634.1:0-2056 GCA_963923225.1 uncultured Planctomycetaceae bacterium | reverse complement strand
TCTTCCCGGTGGTCGATCCGAAGCACAAGAGCGACGACGCCGCCCACGCCTGGGATCCGGAGAACCTCCCCTGCCGCGCCGTCCGTGCCGTCAAGCGCGAGACGGGCGACGCCGTGGGCATCGTCTGCGACGTGGCGCTCGATCCCTACACGAGCCACGGCCACGACGGCCTCATGGTCGACGGCCGGATCGTCAATGACGAGACGGTGGAGGCCCTCTGCAAGCAGAGCCTGTCGCTCGCCGAGGCCGGCTGCCACGTCGTCGCCCCCTCCGACATGATGGACGGCCGCGTGGGGGCGATCCGCACCGCGCTCGACAGGGCAGGGCGGCAGGACGTCTGCATCCTCTCCTACGCCGCCAAGTACGCCTCCGCCTTCTACGGCCCCTTCCGCGACGCGCTGGGGTCCGCCTCGGCCCTGGGCACCGGCGCCAAGCGCGGCGTCACCGACAAGAAGACCTACCAGATGGACATCGCCAACGGCGACGAGGCGATCCGCGAGGTGGCCCTCGACATCGCCGAGGGGGCCGACATGGTGATGGTCAAGCCGGCCGGCACGGCACTCGACGTCATCCACCGCGTGAAGCGCACCTTCGGCCTGCCCACGCTCGCCTACCAGGTCAGCGGCGAGTACTCGATGATCCGCGCGGCGGCCGCCAACGGCTGGATCGACGGCACGAAGGCCGCCGTGGAGAGCGTGCTGGTGATCAAGCGCGCCGGCGCCGACGGGATCCTCACCTACTTCGCCCCCGAACTCGCCCGCGCGATGCGGTGAGCCCCGCCGTCGCTCACCCCTTCGGCCGGAAGGCGACGAGGCGTTCGGGCCTCGTCTCGAGCCGCGGGGCGGCTTCGGCCCCGGTGTGGACGAGGTCGATGCAGTAGGGGATCGCCGGGAAGACGGCGTCGAGGCACTGGCGGATGCTCCGCGGCCTCCCGGGAAGGTTGACGACGAGGGTCCGGCCGTGGATCCCGGCAGATTGCCGGGAGAGGATCGCGGTCGGCACGAACTCGAGCGACGTGGCCCGCATCAGCTCGCCGAAGCCGGGAAGGAGCTTCGTGCAGACGCGCTCGGTCGCCTCCGGCGTGACGTCGCGCGGGGCGGGGCCGGTGCCGCCGGTGGTGACCACCAGGCAGCAGCCGTCCGCGGCGAGATCGACGATCGCCGTGGCGATCGCCTCGACGTCGTCCGGGACGATCTTTTCCCGCGCCTCCCATGGCGACGCGAGCACCTCGGCGAGGTACTCGCGGATCGCCGGGCCCCCTTCGTCCGCGTATTCGCCCCGGCTCGCCCGGTCGGAGACGGTGAGGATGCCGATGCGTGCGGGGGGCGTGTTCATGGCGGGGAGGATAACCGGGGCAAACGGGGAGGACCATGGACTCGTCCCGGCCCCCCTGGCCGTGGCCACCGACGACCTTGCGGATCTTTCCGATTGCGGGGGCCGCGCCGACCCTGCCGATGAAACGCTCCGGCGGGCCTGTCCGAGGCACGGACCGGCCCTCCACGCACCTCGCGCATGCACACCCGTCCCGCATCCCCGACATCCTCGCGTCCCGCCGGGCCACCAGGCTCCCCCCTCGCCGCCACGGCATGGGGCGGGCCCACGCTGCTGGCGGCCTGCATGGCGGCCTGCCTGGCGGCGGCCGTCGCGCGCGCCGGCGACGCCGAGACGCCGGCCGACGAGCGCGGGCCGGCGGCCGTCGCCACGGCGAGCCCCGCCCCGGAGGCGCTCCCCGCGCCGCCGCCGGCCGATCCGTTCGCCCCCGACTCAGGCGGCACCGTGGTGCCGCTGATCGAGCGGCCCGGCAGCCCGTGGGAGCTGGTGGCGCAGAATCCGTCGGCCGACCCGAACCGGCCACCCGTCCTCGATCCGGGGCAGGCGGGAAACATCGACCGGGACGCGCGGCGGCGGTTCGGGGGTATCGACGACGCCCCGGGCAATCCCGTCCTCGATCCGGGCCAGATCGGCAACCTCGACATCCGCCTCGAGGAGGCGCGGTCGAGACTCGAGAAGCTCGAGGGGAAGTCGGAGCAGCTGCCGCTGATCCGCATGAGCGGCT
>CAWUOA010000633.1:0-2057 GCA_963923225.1 uncultured Planctomycetaceae bacterium | reverse complement strand
GTCGCCAGGGCCACCCACCAGGGAAGCTGGGCGTCGTCGACGATCCAGTTGCCGCCGAAGAGGAGCGGCTGGAGCCAACTGATGAGGCCGTAGAAGTTGACGAGCCACACCGCCACCGCGATGGCGCTGGCCCAGAGGAGACGCGTGGCGAGCGGGGCCTTGGGAACGAACCGGCCGAGGATCGTCTGGAAGATGATCCCCAGGAGCATGCCGGTGGCGATGTAGAGCACGCAGCCCATCGCCAGGGCGAGGTTGTCGCCGAAGGCCGGATCGAGCGCCTTGCCGCCGAGGCCGAAGGTGAGGTAGACGCGGATCAGCTGGAGCGGATCCTTGCCCGCGAGCGTCGCCCCGATGATGTTGAACATCAGGCTCGCCAGGGCCGCCACCATCCCCAGGAAGAATCCCGAGGTGGCGTAGTAGGTGAGGTAGTAGCCCTTGGTGGCCCAGTCGCGGGGGGCGATCCCCTCCCCCTCGAGGCCCGCGTCGACGGCGGCGTCGAGCTCCGCCTCGAGGCGCGACGTCTCGGCCCGGAGCTCCGCCAGGCGGGCACGCTTCGAGACGAGGGATTCGTTGCTCATGATCTCGGTCCTGCGGGGACGCTCGGGAGGTCAGCGGGCGATCGCGGCCTGGTCGGGAAGCGCGTGCGGCGCCGTGCCGGCGGCATCGGCGGCGGGCGCCGCGGCGGCGTCGGCCGCCTTCTTCATCACCTCGTCGATCGCCGTCTGCTCCCCCTCGGGGATGCCGTTGTTCTCGATCACCTCGGTGACGAAATGGACGAGGTGCCAGATCCGGTCGGAGCGCGATTCCGGGGTCTCGCCGGCGGCGGTGTTGGGATCCTTCGAGGCCGGCATCGGCGTGCCGTTGATGCCGGAATAGATGCGGCGGTAGATGTCCTCGGGGCGGCGGCCGCCGTGGAGCATCCCCATCGCCAGGTTCGCCGGGTAGGCGGTGCGGCCCCAGATGTCCTGGCCGACGTCGGCCGACTTGCTGCCGGCCGCGTCGCGGTTGTGGCACTTCACGCAGTACATCTCGGCGAAGGCGACCGCGCCGTCGCGCACCGTCTCGGGGGTTTTCGCTGGATTGACGGTCACCGGCCGGACGAGCTCCTCCTCGGCACGGCCCCAAGAGCGGTCGATGTCGGTGACGTACTCCGCCACCGTCTCCGGATCGAAGTCCTCCTCCTCGGTGAGCTCGTCGGTCGCCTCGCGGACGAGGTTGATCTCGAGCTCGCCGCGCGAGGCGAGCGTCTGCACGTAGTCGATCACCGCCTCGCGCTCGATCTCCGGCATGAAGCGGAAGGCGGGCATCGACGTCCCCTTCGCCCCGTAGGTGACGATGCGGCGCAGGTCGTCGCGGCGCGGCTTCGAGCCGCGCGGCGTGGAGGTGAACTTGAAGACGCCGTTGCGGTAGTCGCGCGGCGGCGGGTTGAGATGGACGGCGGCCGGACCCTTGCCGTCGCCGGTGGTGCCGTGGCAGCCGGCGCACTGGGCCACGTAGACGTCGCGGCCGAGGGCCAGATGGAGCCGGTCGTAGCCCGGCTTGTCGACGCGCGAGATCGAATCGACCCCCTTGGCGGCCTCCCCTTCGGCGGGCGGCTCCCCTTCCTTGGGCAGCGCCATCCGCGGGCTCGCCGGGGTGCCGTGGTAGGCGACGAGGTACCGCGCGATCTGCTGCTTGTGCTTCTCCGGAAGCTCGAGCTTCTCGGCGTCGGCGCGGAGCGTGTAGGTGGCGTCGGGGAGCCGCGAGCAGCCGCCGACGAGGAGGCAGCCCAGGGCCGCCCAAATGAGGACTCGAGTGTCCGGATATCGGTCGAACGCCGACACCGCGATGAACTGGCTGCGGAACATCGATGAATGTCCGAGGGGCCGGTCGATCCCTGACGGAAGCCGCGGCGGCCGGTGTCACACGACAGGGCACGCGCGGCGTGGATCGACGCCGTGAAGTTCCTCACGATACGCGCCGCCGCCCCGGTTGGCAATCGACGAAATGCCCTCCCCGCGCCGGACATTGACGCAGAAAAGCGTGTGTAAATAGACCGCTCGCCGGTCACGCCGGAA
>CAWUOA010000632.1:0-2062 GCA_963923225.1 uncultured Planctomycetaceae bacterium | reverse complement strand
TGGGCTCGGAGATGTGTATAAGAGACAGCTCCCGCCCCCCGCGCTCCCCCTCCCGCGACGCCACCGACCAATCGTGAACTCCCTCGCCGACACGCTCTGGACGGTCGTGCGCTGGGCCGTGCCCCTCACGGTCGCGGCGGTGCTGTCGGCCGTCGCGATCGGCACCAATCGCCTGGGCGAGGAGGTGCGCGTCCGTGCGGAGGCCCGCCTGGCGGCGGAGTTCCCCGATCTCGTCGCGCAGGTGCAGGGGGCCAGCATCGTCGCCGGCGAGGGGCTCGTCCTCCGCGGGGTGTCGCTCACCGATCCGCGCATGCCCCAGCAATGGCGCCAGATGGTGTGGATCGACGAGGTTCGCCTGGCCTGCGACACCTCCCTGCCCGAGCTCGCCGGCGGCACGCCTCGGTTCCAGTCGGTGCGGGTCCGCCGACCCGTCGTCCACGCCGTCCATCACGCCGACGGGACCTGGAACCTCGCGCGGCTGCGGCGCGGCGCCGGCGGGGGAGAGGCGCTGCCGGTCACGGTGGAGGACGGGACGCTCCTCGTCGACGACCTGCGGCTCGAGGCCCGCACCACCCTGCGGCGCGTCCAGGTCGAGATCGCCCCCGGCTCCGCCGGCGCCCTGGCCGTGCGCGGCAGCGTCGAGGGCGACCTGTTCGAGCGTGCCGGCATCCAGGGGACCTTCGTTCCCGCGAGCAAGTCCTTCGACCTGCGCGGCACCGTGGAGTCGATCGACGTCTCGCCCCGCCTCCTCCGGATGATCGCCGCCGAGGCGAGCGACCTGGGTGCCGACTCGTCGGCGGAATGGGTGCGTCAGTGGGGAGGAGGCGTCCGCGGCCGCGTCGATCTCGGCGGTCGTGTCGCGGGCAGGCTCGACGACCTGTCCGCCGCGGAGGCCGCGGTGACGGCACGGGTGGAGGCGGGGCGTTTCGAGCACGCGTCGCTCCCCTTTCCTTTCCGCGACGTGTCGGCGCGGCTGGCAGCCGACCGGCAAGGGGTCCGTTGCGAGTCCTTCGAGGCCCACACCGGCTCCTCGATGCTGCGCGGCAGCGGCACGCTCGCAGGCTGGTCGCCGTCCGCCGACTTCCAGGCCGTCGTCGAGGCGGAGCGACTCGTCGTCGACCGCAACGTCGAGGGGCTCCTCCCCGACTCCTGGAAGGTGCAGTGGAGCAGGTTGCTTCCGGCCGGCGAGGTCGACTTCCGCGCCCAGCTCGTGCGGCGCTCCGGCGTGCTCGACCCGAAGGTCTCCGTGCGCTGTCGCAACGCCTCGTTGACGCACTACCGCTTCCCCTACAGGGTCGATCGGACCGTGGGCACCGTGGCGATCGACGGAGGGAGCCTCGCGATCCATCTCACCGGGCAGGCCGGGGGACGGCCCGTGCACATCGAGGGGAACTTCCGCTCGACCGGGGCCGGCAGCGTCGGGGCGCTCGAGGTCCGTGGCGAAGGCATGCGGGTCGACGACGCGATCGTGGCGGCGATGCCCGCCAGGACCCAGGCGATCGTGCGTTCGCTCCGGGCCGGCGGGGTCTTCGACTTCGTCTACCGCCACGAGCGGTCCGCGGGTCTTCCCGCGGGTGCGTCGAACTCCCTCGGCATCCGACTGGTCGACTGCTCGATGAACTACGGCGGATTCCCCTACCCCCTCACGAAAGTGCGCGGCAGCCTGCGGATGCAGGACGGCACCTGGACGATCCGCGACATCGTCGGCGTCAACGACACCGGCACGGTCCGCTGCAACGGCGCCCTGGTGCCCCGGGGAGCCGACGACGGCGATCTCTCGCTCGATCTGGTCGGCGAGGGGGTGATGATCGAGCGCGAGCTGCGCGACGCCCTCCCGCGCGGCGCACGCGACGTGTGGGACGACCTCGATCCGCGCGGCACGGTCGACTTCCGGGCCGCCGTTCGCCACGCGATCAAGTCCCGGTCGACGTCGGTCGAGGTCCGGGCCACGCCGCACGGCGACACCGTGTCGATCGAGCCGGCGTGGTTTCCCTGCCGCATGGAACAACTCAAAGGCGCGCTCGAGTGGAAGGACGGCCTCCTCAGCTTCGCCGGCGTGCGC
>CAWUOA010000631.1:0-2079 GCA_963923225.1 uncultured Planctomycetaceae bacterium | reverse complement strand
TCAGCCCGAGGCGAGCAGCCGGCCCATCCAGCGGCCGGTCGCCTGGCCGCTGCAGGCCGCCCCCTCGACGCGCGGTCCCTTGAAGGCGTCGCCGCAGCAGGCCACCGGCGGCGCGGCCGACGGGGAGACGAAAGGCGCCGGCACCACCGACCGCGGCAGCGCGAACTTCCACCGCTGCAGCGACCGCTCCACGACCGCCGCGCCGCCGATCCACCGCGCGGCGAGGCTCTCGAGCTCGCGCGTCACCTCCGCCGGATCGGCGTCGAAGCGGGCCCGGCTCCAGTCGCCCGAGGCGTGCACGGTGAGGGCGGGCACCGGCGAGATGCCCTTGAGCCGGTTGTCGGCGACCCAGGACACCGGCCCGCTCTCGAACTGCATCCCTCCCGGCCGGGGCACGAGCGACTCGCGGTCGAGAACGAGCATGAGGGCGAAGCAGGGGTCGTAGTCGATCGCCCGAAGCGCCGCGAGGGCGTCGCCGTCGATCCGGCCGAGCGCGTCGCCGGCGGCGAGCAGATCGAGCGACTGCGGCACCGGCGCCGTGAGGACGAGGCCCCTGGCGCGGAGGGTTTCGGGGGGCGTGTCACCGGTGGCCTCGAGGGTCACCGTCACGCCACCGTCGTCGACTCCCGCGGCCGCGGCACGGACGCCGGTGCGGAGCGTGACGAGGCTCGTCGGCAGCCCGGCGGCGAGCCGTTTGGGGAGATCGGTCATCGCGGACGCGCCGCGCCACCGGGCGTGGCCGTCGCCGGGGGCGGCGGGCTCGGCGTCGAGATCGACCGCCCGGGGGAAGCCGTCGCACCACACCGCGAGCGTGCCGGCGGCGGAGGCCTCCGCGACGGAGGTGCCGAAGGCGCGCGTGCGGACGGTGAAGAACTGGGCGCCGTGATCGCACACGGCCGGGCCGACGCGGCGCGTCGCCATCCGTCCCCCCACGCCGCGCGACTTCTCCAGGATCACCGTGCGGCAGCCGGCGGCGGCCAGTTCGCGCGCCGCCGAGAGCCCGGCGATGCCGGCGCCGATCACGACGCAGTCGATCCTCCCCTGCACTGCGGCGCTCATCGGACGGCCTCCGCGGCGGAAGGCACCAGCAGCCCGAGCGGGTCGCCCGTGCAGGGGACGCGGGTCGAGGCCAGGAGCTCGCCCGCCGCACACCCCCCCATCGCTCCGATCACCTCCGCCGCCGACCGGACCCGGGCGAAGACATGCGCCTTCTCCGGCGGGAACTGCGAGGCGTACGCGCGGATGCTCTCGAGCTTCCGCTCGAGGGTCCGCGACACGTCGACGACCAGGGGGAAGTGCCCGGGGGGCACGGCCGGCACGGACGGGCTGAGGAAATAGCAGACCAGCGCGGAGATCGTGTGGACCGGGAGACCGGCGAAGACGTCGTCCCACTTGCACAAGCGCGAGTAGAAGACCGCCGCCTCGGTGATCGCCACCGCCTGGGCATGGTCGGGGGAGGCCAGCGGCGTCCGGTCGCCGAGGGCGAGGACCAGCCGCGGCCGGTGGCGGCGGAAGACGCGGGCCAGCGCCACTCGGACCTCGAACGAATCGAAGAGCCGGCGGTTGGGGAAGCCGAGCTCCTCGCGGTGGACGCAGCCCAGCACCCGCGCCGCGGCGGTCGATTCGCGGCGCCGCTCCTCGGGGCCGCTCGACCGCGGTGTCGGCTCGCCGTCGGTGAGGTCGACGATCCCGACGCGGGCCCCCCGGGAGGCGAGCAGTGCGAGCGTGCCGCCGCAGCCGATCTCGACGTCGTCCGGATGCGCGCCGACGGCGATCACGTCGAGCGCCGCCCCACCGGACTCGTCCACCAGGAGCGTGCCACGGGGCAGCGCCGGCACCGCGGGGCGGTCGGGGTGCGGCGGGGACCGGTCGGCGTCGGGTCGGCTCACGGAGCTCTCCTTGCCGTCACGGCTTGGTGGCGGCGATGAGGAACACCGGGTTCTGCGCCTCGAAGCGGATGCGGTCGAGCTGCTCGATGCCGCGGGCGATGTTCACGAGCCAATGTGCCGTGTCGGAGGAACGGGCGCGCAAGAGCCCGTGGACCGCGGCGAGATTCTCGATGCTGTTGCAGGCGGTGAC
>CAWUOA010000630.1:0-2081 GCA_963923225.1 uncultured Planctomycetaceae bacterium | reverse complement strand
GGGCCTGGAAAACAAGACTCTACGTTCGCCCCGCGGTCAGCGGGAAGGGCGGGGGGTGTTTTCCTGCACGTAACTCGGACGGCTGTAGTCGGGGACGAGCACGAACGGATCGACGCATCCCCCGGCGGCGGCGAGGCGTTCCCCGATCCGGACCGCGACGAGGGCGGTGCCGCGGCGGTGCGGCGCGTCCACCGGACGCAGGTCGCCGCGGCGTGCCACCGCCTCGCCGACCGCCGGCAGGTCGAGCGCCGGCCCCGAGACGGTCGCTCCGGCCGGCAGGGAATCGATCCACTCCTGAAAGGGGGCCAGCACGTCGGATCGGGTCGTCCAGCCGCTCGGAGACGACGCGTCCGCGACGACGACCGCCGCGTGGACCTCGCCGCGGCCGGCGTCGAAGGCGACGTGGATCGGCGCCCCGTCGGAGCCGGCGCGTTCGGCGACGACGTGGAATCCGGAGACCGCCGCCAGGGGGATTCCCGCGGCCCAGGCGATGCCCTTCGCGGTGGCGATCCCGACCCGCAGGCCGGTGAACGACCCGGGCCCTCGGACCACCACCACCAGGTCGGCGTCGGCGGGGCGCCAGCCGAGGGTGGCGGCCGTGTCGCGAAGGGCGCTGGCGATCCGCCTGGCATGTTCCGGCGCGGGGGCGAAGCCGGCCTCCGCCGTGCGCTCGCCTTCGGCCGCGGCCACCGTGCCTTCCGCGAGGCTCGTGTCGATTCCGATCGAACGCATCGGGCTCCTCGTCGAGGTGCCGTGGCCCCACTTCCGGGGTCCGGTCGCTTGACCCTTCTCCCGCCCACCCGTACCCTCACCGAAGGTATCGGCCGCTCAGCCCGGTGTCCGTGACCGCGTCGCCGGCGGTGGAAAAAGTCAAAACTCCCTCCCCCCGGAGCAGGGCTCCGATCGTCCTGCTGTTCGCAGCGGGGGGCAGGGACGCATTCCGGCGATCGGCGTCCGGGGACGACACAGGCGTGAAGCGGGCCATCATCAGCGACATCCACGGCAATCTGGAAGCCCTCCAGGCCGTCCTCGCCGACATCGACCGCCAGAAGGTCGACTCGGTGGCCTGTCTCGGCGACATCGTCGGCTACGGTCCGAATCCGTGCGAGTGCCTCAAACTCGTGCGGGACCGCTGCAGTCTCGTGCTGCTGGGCAACCACGACCAGGGGGCGCTGTTCGACCCCGACGGGTTCAACGTCGGCGCCGAGCGGGCGATCCGCTGGACCCGGACCCAGATCGAGCGCCACGACGCGAGCCCCAAGCACGCCGCCGATCAACTCATGGACTGGCTCGGCGAACTCCCCCGCAATCATTCCGAGGGGGGCCAACTGCTCTTCGTGCACGGCTCCGCCCGGCGGCCGATCGACGAGTACGTGTTCCCCGAGGACATCTACAACCCGCTCAAGATGGAGCACATTTTCGAGCTGGTCGGCCGCTACTGCTTCCAGGGCCACACCCACATCCCCGGAGTGTTCACCACCCTGCCGGACTTCGAGTCGCCCCGGATCGGGTCGGACCAGGACGAGTGGACCAAGACCCTTCCGGAGCCGAAGGCGATGGTCAACGTCGGATCGGTGGGCCAGCCGCGCGACGGCGACAGCCGGGCCAGCTACGTGATCGTGGAGAGCGGCACGCCCGACGACGGCGTGGCGGTCCGCTTCCGCCGCATCGTGTATCCGGCGGACGTCACCTGCCGGAAGATCCACGACATCCCCGACCTCGACGACTACCTCGGCGACCGTCTCCTCCTCGGCCGCTGACCCGCCCTTCAATCCCTTCCCAGGCCCGGTCCCGGGCCCCTGCCCGGAACCGGGGAACACCCCGGCAATCGTGGAACGACGTCACGTCCAATTCGCAATGGTCGCGTTCGCGATCATTTTCGGCACTCAATTGCTCCAGGCGAAGTTCTTCCCGCGCCCCGAGGAGGCCGCGGAGGATCCCGCCGTCGCCGCTTCCGAGGAGCCCCGCGCCGCCGCCGACGTCGAGCCCGTGCCGGCGCTCGCCGCCGACACGGCCGCCGAGGGGCATCAGGCTCCCGCCCCGCGGACGCGTCATTCGCTCGGCTCGATCGACTCCAAGGC
>CAWUOA010000629.1:0-2084 GCA_963923225.1 uncultured Planctomycetaceae bacterium | reverse complement strand
GATCCGTCTCATCAGACCCCGGTTCCTTCCACTTCAAGGGGCGCACGCATGGCACCGTCGATCGTCCGGGCTTGGTTCGAGCGGAGCGTGGTGCGCACGTCGCGACGGTCGCGCCGGCGGGAGGTGACGCTCGGATTCGAGTCGGTGGAGCGTCGCGCGATGCTCTCGGGCAGCCCGCCGATCGCCGTTCCGGCCCTGATCCACAACCATGCCGACGACGGCACCGTGGCGATGGCCACCGCCGGCCCCACCGGCTACACGCCGACGCAGGTCCGCGCCGCCTACGGCTTCGACAAGATCTCCTTCGGCACCACGGCCGCCGACGGCGCGGGGACGACGATCGCCATCGTCGACGCCTACGACAACCCCAACGTCCTCGCCGACCTCAAGGCCTTCGACCTCGCTTTCGGGCTCCCCGATCCGGTCTTCACCAAGGTCAACCAGACCGGCGGCACGACGATGCCCGCCGCGAACGCCGGGTGGGCCTCCGAGATCTCGCTCGACGTGCAGTGGGCCCATGCCATCGCCCCGGGCGCGAGCATCCTCCTGGTGGAGGCCAAGAGCGCGGGATACTCCGACCTCATGGCGGCGGTGAACTACGCCCGCAACCAGCCCGGCGTGGTGGCGGTGTCGATGAGCTTCGGAAGCGGCGAGTTCTCCGGCGAGACGACCTACGACGCCACCTTCACCACCCCCGCCGGCCACGCCGGCGTGTCGTTCTTCGCCTCGAGCGGCGACACCGGCGCCCCCGTGAGCTACCCGGCGGTGAGCCCGAACGTCGTCTCGGTCGGCGGCACGTCGCTCTCTCTGTCCGGCGGATCGTATTCGTCGGAGGCGGGCTGGAGCGGCAGCGGCGGCGGTGTCAGCCTTTACGAGAGCCAGCCGTCGTACCAGGCGGGCGTGGTCACGCAGTCGACGACGAAGCGGGCCAACCCCGACGTCGCCTACGACGCCGATCCGTACACCGGCTTCCCGGTCTACGACTCCTACAACAACGGCACCGCGGCGCCGTGGAGCCAGTTCGGCGGCACCAGCGCCGGTGCGCCGCAATGGGCGGCCCTCTCGGCGATCGTCAACCAGGGACGGGCTCTCGCCGGCCGCGCCTCCCTCGACGGCCGCACGCAACTCCTCCCCGCGCTCTACGCGCTGGCTTCCGCCGACTTCCACGACGTCGCCGTCGGCTCGAGCACCGGCTCCCCCTCCTATTCCGCGGCCGCCGGCTACGACCTCGTGACCGGCCGCGGCAGCCCGGTCGCGAATCTCGTCGTCGCCGATCTCGTCGCCTGGGGCACCTCGACCACGGTCACCGCCCCGACCGCGCCGACGTCCTTCACCGCCACCGCCGCCTCGTCGTCGCAGGTGAACCTCTCGTGGGGCCCGTCGACCGGTGCCGACGGCTACCGGCTCTACACGGTGTCGGGCGGCACGGCGACGCTCGTCGGCAGCTACTCGGCCTCGGCCACCGGTGCCACCGTGGCGAACCTCGCCGCCGCGACGACCTACACCTTCCGCCTCGACGCCTACAACACCGCCGGCACCGCCTCGGCCACCACGCAGGCCACGACGCTCGCCGCGGTGGCGCTGGCCGCGCCGACGAACGTGGCGGTGAAGGTGATCACCAAGACGTCGGTGCAGGTGTCGTGGACCGGTTCCTCGGGCGCGACCGGCTACAACGTCCTCTGGACCGACGGCACCCAGACCAAGACGGTGGCGAGCGTCAACGCCCGCACCACGGCGGTGAAGATCACGGGCCTCAAGGCGGGCTCGACCAATTCCTTCGCGGTGCAGGCCGTCAACGCCACCGGCTCCGCCACGAGTGCCTGGACGACCGTCGCCCTCCCGGCGAGCGTGCCGCCCGCGGCGGTGCAGGGGCTGGCGTTCTCGTTCACGTCGGTCTCCTCCGGCCTCCTCACCTGGAACGCCGCCGAGAACGCTCTCCGCTACCGGGTGGAGGTCGTCGACGCGGTGACCGGCCTGGCGAGCCGGGCGACGTTCGGCGGCGACGTGACGAGCGTCACCGTCAGCGGGATGCGTGCCGGACGGACGTACCAGTTCCGGATCGTGTCGCTCAACGACGACGGTGC
>CAWUOA010000628.1:0-2099 GCA_963923225.1 uncultured Planctomycetaceae bacterium | reverse complement strand
TGGCAGGGCGAATCTGCTGCGGCGTCGCGACACCCGTCGCGGTCGCGGGGGAGCCGCTCGACCGGCCCCGGCCTCCGAGAGCGCCGTGGCCTTCCGCAGGGAGGGATGCATGGAAACGCAGTGGCACGTGGGACGGGGCGGCCGGCAGAGCGGTCCTTTCTCGACCGAGCAACTCCGGGAGATGGCGCTGCGCGGGGAGCTCTCGCCGGGCGATCTCGTCTGGAAGCAGGGGATGGCCGACTGGGTCGACTGCGCCCAAGTCGCCGGGATCCTCCCCGACGCCCGCTCCCCGCGGGGCGGCCCCGCGTCCGGCGACTGGAATCCCTACGAGGCGCCCTCGGCCGAGATCGGCACGTCGCCGACCGGAGGGGACGACGTCGGACGCGTGGAGTATCCCCGTTTCCTCCTCCGCTGCGGCGCCGCGTTCCTCGACGGGATCTTTCTCTGGCTCCTCACGATCGTGCCGGCGCTCGCGATCGGCTTCGGCTCCGCGATGCTCCTCGGGCCGGACAAAGGCGAGACCGTCGGCGCCTTCCTCGGCCAGATCTTGGGGATCGTCGTCGGCGTCGCCTACTACGTCGGATTGGAGTCGTCGGAGAAACAGGGGACGTGGGGGAAGCAGATCGCCGGCATCAAAGTCACCGACATGGACGGCCGCCGCATCAGCGCGGGGCGGGCGACGGGCCGGTACTTCGCCAAGATGCTCTCCGGCTGCACCATCGTCGGCTGGCTGCTGCCGCTGTTCACCGAGAAGAAGCAGGCTCTCCACGATCTGGTCGCCGGCACGCTCGTGGTGGTGCGGAAGTGACCGCACCGCCACTCCCTTCCCGGGCGACGCCCGCCACGCGTGGGCCGCGCCGTACCGCGGCGTTGGTCGCCGCGGCGGGCTGGAGCGTGTTCCTCCTCGCCGCCTGGCTCTCCCCCTACGAGGCCGACGGCCGGCCACGGCTCTCCGGCACCCACCGGCAACTCGGCCTCCCCGCCTGCCAGTTCCGGGAACTGTTCGCGATCCCCTGCCCCGGCTGCGGCATGACGACGAGCGTGGCGCTCCTGGTGCACGGCGATGCGGCCGCGGCCTGGCGGGCCAACGGGGCGGCCCCGGTCATCGCCGTCGTGGCGGCGGCGGCCGTCGTGTGGCTCAGCGCGGTGGCGCTCTTCGGCCTCGCTCCGGGACGCTTCACGGCGGAGCGGACGGTGGAGTGGCTGGCGACGGGAGGAGCGGCGGTGGCGCTGCTGCGCTGGGTCGGCCTCGGCGTGTGGTGGCTCGGTACGGGGATGCGGTGACGGGGCGTTCGTCCCTCTCGTGAGCGACTTGAAACGGAGGATCCCATGATGGAATCGGACGTCCCGCCCCCGCTGCCTGGCCTCGCGGCATCCGCCCCCGCCGACCGTCCGCCGACCGGCGTCTCGCCTCCGGTCGAGGAGAAGCCGAGCGGGCTGGCGCTGGCGAGCGTCATCCTCGGAGCCCTCTCCTGCCCCTTCTTCTGCCTCACCGGGATCCCCGGGCTGATCTGCGGCGTGATGGGGCTGCGCCAGATCGAGGCGAGCGAGCGGCCCGGGGCGCCGGTGCGCTACACCGGCCGCAATCGGGCGATCGTGGGGATCGTCCTCAGTGGCATGATGGCCTTCACGTCGCCGTTGATGGTCGGGCTCCTCCTCCCGGCGGTGCAGGCGGCACGCGAGGCGGCGAGGCGGTCCCAATGCTCCAACCATGGCAAACAGATCGTCCTGGGGTTCCACAACGCCGCCGACGCCACGCGGAGCGGGATGATGCCGCTGGCGATCGTCGACGCCGACGGCCGGCCGCTGCTCAGCTGGCGGGTGGCGCTGCTGCCCTACGTCGGCGAGGAGGCGCTCTACCGGGAGTTCCACCTCGACGAGCCGTGGGACAGCCCGCACAACCTCCCGCTCGTCCAGCGGATGCCCGAGATGTACGCCTGCCCGAGCTCCCCGACGGCCGGGCAGGGAACGACCTCCTGGGTGGCGGCAGCGGGCCCGGGGATGTTCTTCGACGGCGCGGAGCCGATCCCGGGGACGTCGATGATCGGCGTGCCGATGGGGGCGATCACCGACGGCCTCTCCAACACGATCCTCGCCGT
>CAWUOA010000627.1:0-2100 GCA_963923225.1 uncultured Planctomycetaceae bacterium | reverse complement strand
GGCCGAGAAGCCCGCTGCCGCGAAGGTGGAGGCCGATGCCTCCGCCCCCGGCGCCGCCGGTGTGGCCGATCTCGTCAAGCTCCTCGCCTCGGCCGCCGACGAGGATGGCCGCGTGAAGGCCATCGACGATCTGGCCGCCGTCGGTCAGAACGCCAAGCCGGCCATGGACGCGCTTCTGGCCGCCATCGGCGGAGACAACATCCGCGTCCGCTGGCACGCCGCCCGGGCCCTGGGTGCGATCGGTGAGGACGCCCTCCCGGCACTGCCGAAGCTCGTCGGCCTGCTCCAGGACGCCGACCCGATCGTCGCCACGCAGGCGGCGGCCGCGATCGCCGCCATCCGCACCGACGACGACCGCAAGGAGATCCCCGCCGACGCCGCGAAGTCCTACGCCGACGCGGCCGCGGCCCTCGCCGATGCGGCCGTCCATCCCGATCCGCGCGTCCGTCGTTCGGCGCTGCGTGCGGTCGCCCGGCTCGAGAGCGATCCGGCGAAGCTCGCGGCGCTGGTGAACCGGCAACTCGCCGACGCCGAGCCCGCGGTGGTGATGCAGTCGCTCCAGTCGCTCGCCGACATCGGGCCGGCCGCGGTGCCGCTGCTGGTGGAGTCGCTCAAGGATCCCAAGGCCCGCTACTGGGCGACGGTGGCCCTCACGGAGATCGGCCCCGACGCCGCGCCGGCGACGGGGGCGCTCACCGCCGCCGCCCAGAACGGCGAGGTGGAGGAGCGTCTCCAGGCGATGCTGGCGCTGGCCGCCATCGGCGAACCGGCCGCCGAGTCCGCCGACGAGCTGGCCGCGGCGCTCGACTCCCCCGACACCGCCGTCCGCTCCGCCGCCGCCTACGCCCTGGGGCGCATGCGGGGGAAGGTCGCCGACGGCGCCCTGGAGAAGGCGTCCGCCGATGCCGATCCGTTCCTCGCCGGCATCGCGTCGTGGGCCCGGGCCCGCATCCACCCCGACGACAAGGCCCTCGTTTCGAAGTCGCTGGGAATCCTCACCGGCGCCCTCGACGGCGATCGGGCGAACAGCCGCATCGCCGCCATGTCGGCGATCGCGGACCTCAGCGAGAGCCTCGACGACGCCGACGAGGTGGCCGTCGCGGAGCGGTTCGTGAAGCTGCTGGAGGATGCGAACCCCGCCATCCGCGGTGCCGCGGCAGGGGCCCTGGTCCGTCTCGGCCCCACGGCCGTGGCGGCGCTGGAGAAGGCGCTCGCCAATCCCGCGACCCGGACGCTGGCGATGGAGCTCCTCGCCGCCGCCGGCTCGAAGGCCAAGCCCGCCGTCGACACGCTCGTCGGAGCCCTGGCCGACGCCGAGCCCGCAGTCCGTGGCGACGCCGCGGTGGCGCTCGCGGCGATCGGTTCGGATGCCGCCGCGGCGGTGCCGGCGCTGGTCAAGCTCGCCGGCTCGGCCGGGGCCGATGATCCTTCCCGCTACCCGGCGGTCTTCGCGCTGGGCAAGATCGGCCCCGCGGCCGCCCCGGCGGCGGAGATGCTCCGCGGGATGCTCGCCAAGGCGGACGACCCGATGGGGCAGTCGGTGGCGGCCTGGGCGCTGCTCAAGATCACCCCGGACGACCAGAAGCTGATCGCCGAGGCGGTGCCGCTCCTGCGGCGGGCCCTGCGGAGCGAGCGTGATCTGGTGCGCCTCGAGGCGGTGTCGGCCCTGGCCGATCTGGGTGCCGCCGCGGCCAGTGCCGTGCCGATGCTCGAACTGATGAGCGAGGACGACCCGCTCCCGGCGATCCGCAAGGCCGCCGCCGCCGCCGCCGCGAGGATCAAGGCGGCGAAGTGACCCGGAGCGGTTCGCCCGCTCGCTGACGAAACGAAGCATCCCCGTCGTCTCCGGCGGGGATGCTTTTTTTTCGCCCGGGCTGTCGGCGGCCGGGCTGGCAAGTTCTGCCGACCGGGCCGGGCGGCGGTGCAGGGGGGGGCACCGGATGCCGATAGGAACGACAGTGCCCGGATTTCCCGGGCGGATCGTCCTCTCGCTCGAGTGCGGAAGATGGCTCTCCCCGGATGGTTCGGCACGCTCTGGTTGACCCGGTTCTCCAGTCCCGCCGGGGAGCGGACGCTGTGGCGCCATGTCCTCAGGCAGCC
>CAWUOA010000626.1:0-2102 GCA_963923225.1 uncultured Planctomycetaceae bacterium | reverse complement strand
TCGACGATCCCCGCTCCGAAATGCCACTGCCAGACGCGGTTGACGACGACGCGGTGGAGCGGATCGCGCGCCGGCCCGACGAGCCAGTCGGCGAGCGCCCGGCGCCGTTCGGCGTCGCCCGCCCCGGGCCCGAGGCCGAACTCGGCCGCGCCTCCGCGAACGGCGCTCAAGCCCCCCGGAACCACCTCGCGGCCCGACCGGCGCACGTCGCCGCGGGGGAGGACGCGCACCTCACCCGGATCCCCCGACAGCGCCGCGTAGACCGGGACCGCCGCGCCGTCCGGACCGACGACCTCGCGCACCCCGTGCCGCACGCCGGCCAGCGCCGCGGCGAAGGCGTAGTAGTCGTCGGTCGGGACGGGATCGACTTTGTGGTCGTGGCAGCGGCCGCAGTGGACGGTGAGGCCGAGGAACGTCTGGGCCACCGTGCCGGCGATCTCCTCGAGGCCGTCCTGTCGCGCCGCCTCGCGCATCGCCGGGCTCGCGCCGACGACCGGATTGTGGACGCCGGCCACGAGGAACCCGGTGGCGGCGACACCGTCGAGCGTACCGGGGGCGAGGACGTCGCCGGCGACCTGCAGACGCGTGAACTCGTCCCAGGGGAGATCGGCGTTGAACGCCCGGACGAGCCAGTCGCGGTAGTGCCAGGCGTGCGCGCGGGGGGCGTTGTGTTCGTAGCCGTCGCTCTCGCCGAAGCGCGCGACGTCGAGCCAGTGGCGGGCCATCCGTTCGCCATGCCCGGGCGCGGCGAGGGCCCGGTCGACGAGCCGGCCCCACGCCTCCTCCGACGGGTCGCGTTCGAACTCCCGGATCGACTCCGGATCGGGAGGGAGGCCGAGGACGTCGACCCACAGCCGCCGCACCAGCTCGCGCGGGGAGGCCTGGGGGGAAGGGGCGAGGCGGGCGCTACGGAGGCGGGCGAGAACGAAGCGGTCGATGTCGTTGGCCGGCCAGGGATCGGCAGGCTCCGGGGGGGAGGCTCCCGCGAGGGGCGAGAGCGACCACCAGTCGGCCCCGGCACGCGTGGACGTACTCGCGAGGAACGGATCGAGCGGTCCCCCCGACCAGGCCGCGCCCCGCGCGAGCCAGTCGCGCAGAACGGCGGCCTCTTCCGCGGACATTCCGCCCTCGGGGGGCATCTCCCCGGCGGCGACGCGGCGCCAGAGGAGCCCGTCGAGAGGCGAGTCCGCGTCGAGCGCCGGCCCGCTGGCCCCTCCCGCGGCGAGCCCCGCCGCGGTCGACAGATCGAGCTCGCCTTCGGCGCCCTCGCCGCGGTGGCAGGAGACGCAGCGTGCCGCCAGCAGCGGCGCGATGCGGGCCGTGAACTCGTCCGCAGCCCCGCCGGCCCCCGCGCGCTCGATCAGCAGCTCGTCGATCGCGCCGGCGAATCGGCCCTCGCGGCGCGCGGCCCGCAACGCGATCCGCACCGGACCGGAGCCGTCGCCGGTCCAGTCCAGCCACCGCCGCGCGAAGAGCAGCCGGCCCTGCCACGGACCGGGGAGGAGCGTCGTCGAGGCGAGCGCCGTACCGTCGCCGCGCAGGATCTCGACGACGACGCCGTCGCCGTCGGCCGTCGCCTGCGCGGGTGTCGCGTAGACGGCCGGGGCGACGTCGCAGGAGAGGCGGTAACCGACGCCGGCGTCGTTGGCCGCGATACCGGTCAGGAGCGTGAGACGCTCGTCCTCCCAGAGGAGGATCGCGGCGGAGCCGCCGCCGTGGCGCTCGGCGGCGTGGACCGCGTGGAAGCCCTCGTGCCGCCACCCGGAAACCTCGCCACCGTGCGAGAGACGCATCCCCGACTGCCACTGAAGCGCGTCCGCCACGCCGCCGCGAACGCCGTCGAAGGTCTCGCGCCAGGGGAGCGGCGCGGCCCCCTCGTCGGCGCGGACGATAGCCGCCGTGGCGAGGAGGGCACAGGCCGCGAGAACGGCGGGGAGCGGAGCGATCATCGGCGTGCGCGCTTCGGGTCGGTCGGGGGCGTCGGCAGGAACGGATCGCCCCTGCAGCGATCGCTCCCCTCCGGGCTGGCCGAACCGGGCCCCGACGATCATTATGCCCCCACGGCGCGCCCTGCCGCCCCGCAACCCCGCAACCCCTGTCCC
>CAWUOA010000625.1:0-2107 GCA_963923225.1 uncultured Planctomycetaceae bacterium | reverse complement strand
GATCCTCTCTGGTCTCGTGGGCTCGGAGATGTGTATAAGAGACAGATCCTGCGGGACGCTCAATCCAGGAAGTGGAACTCGTTCGACGCCAGGAGCACGTGGGCCAGACGCTGCCAGGGGATCTCGGCGGCCGTGTCGGGCACCGCCGCCTCGCGCGTGACGTAGTCGATCGCGGCGGCGGCCTCCTCCGGGGCTGGATCGCGCGACAGCGCCCGGTGGAAGAGCCAGGCGACGCGCTCGGCGCCCCCCGCCGGCACGGCGGCCGCTGCCGCCGCCGCGAGGGCCGCGGCCCGGTCCTGGATGAAGGAGGAGTTCAAGGCGAAGAGGGCCTGCTGCGGGATCGTCGTGTCGGGCCGGCGCGCGGTGCAGGCGGCGGGGTTCGCGCCGTCGAAGGTGCCGGCCAGAGGCGAGACGATGTCGCGGTTGACGAAGCCGTAGATCGTGCGCCGGGGGACGACCGGCGTCGCGGCGAGATCGACCGGCATCCCGCCGACGGTGGTGTCGAGCTCGCCCGAGACGGCGAGCATCGCGTCGCGCATCGACTCCATGTCGAGCCGTCGCCGCGGCACGCGCCACAGCGTCTCGTCCTCGGGATCGCGTTCGCGCGCGGAGGCGGCTTCAGCCGCCGCGGCCCGGTAGGCGTCGGTGAGCATGAGGCGGCGGTGGAGGGCCTTGAGCGACCAGCCGTCGTCGCGGAAGGCCTCGGCGAGCCAGTCGAGGAGCTCCGGGTGCGTCGGCGGACGGCCGCGCGTGCCGAAGTCGTCGGGGGTGCGGACGAGGCCCGCGCCGAAGTGGTGCTGCCAGGCCCAGTTGACGATCACGCGGCGCACCAGCGGGTTGTCGGGTGAGACGAGCGCCCTGGCGAGCCCGAGGCGGCGCTGCCCCTCGGCGAAGGGGGCCGCGCCCGCGGCGGAGAGCACCGTGGGGAAGCGGGCCTCGACGACGTCGCCGCGGTCGAGCGGATTGCCGCGCTTGAGGATTCGCGTCGGCGGCGCGTCGGCCCGCTCCACCAGCGTCATCGCCCGCGGCGGAGAGGAGGGCTGGAGCTGGAGCTCGTGGATCGCCCCCGACTTGCCGGCGAGCGTGTCCTGCACGGTGCGGTTGAGGAGCTGCCGGGCGAGGTCGTCGTCGACGACCGTCGGCGTGCCGGGAGCGGTGAGCTGGTGACGGAGCTGACGGCGAAGCGGGCTGTTGATCACGAGATGGCGAGGGTCCTCGTCGGGGATCACGCCGTCCCCGACCGCCTCCTCGGCCGACTTGGCCAGGCCGTCGAGCCATTCGCGCCACGTCGTCGCGAAGAGCGCGCCGTAGGCGTCGGCGACGTCGACGAGCGACGCGGGCGACCGCTCCTGGATCGCGGCGAGGACCAGCGGATTCCACTTCGGCGTCTCCTCCCCCAGGCCGTTGCGGGCCGCGGCCGCGGCCGGATCGCCGTTCTCGGCGGCGAGCGCCGCCACGATCTCCGCGGCCTGCGCCGGGAAGCCGTCGGCGGGCAGGTCGCGGAGGCGGACCCAGGGGCCGAAGACCGGGTCGTCGGCCGGCATGGTGGCGAGGTAGACGCGCCACCGGTCGAGGACGTGCGGCCGGACCTCGTCGGTGCGGAAGGAGAGGAAGGCGCTCGTGAGATCCTGCTCGGGGGTCCCCTTGGCGAGCTCGCGGAGGTAGAGGCCGACCTGCATCCGCAGCCGGCCCTGGAGGACGGCGACCTGATCGCGGGCCATGTCGTCGCGGACCGTCCTCCGGCGCGCGAGCTCCTTCTCGTAGTCGGCGAGCGCCTGTGTCCGCTCGGGCGCGCCGATCACCGGCGGAATCTCCGGCGGACGGCTCGGCGCGAGCGTCGCGGCAAGCGCGTAGTAGTCGGCGGTCGTGAGCGGGTCGTACTTGTGGTCGTGGCAGCGGGCGCAGGCGAGCGTGAGCCCCATCAGGCCGCGGCTGACGACGTCGATCTGGTCGTCGAGAAGGTCGAAGCGGTTGCGGAACTGCATCCCGATCGTGAGGAAGCCGAGGCCGGCGAGGGCCGGATCGTTCTCCGCCAGGCCGAGTTGGTCGGCGGCGACCTGCTCGGTGATGAAGCGGTCCCAGGGGAGGTCGGCGTTGAACGAGCGGA
>CAWUOA010000624.1:0-2110 GCA_963923225.1 uncultured Planctomycetaceae bacterium | reverse complement strand
CTCCTCCGGGAGAGAAGCGGGGACGTGCTGCTCCTCCCGGGGGAGGAGTCGGATCGACTGGCTCGAGGCGGAGTTCCCGACGGCGGGCCGTCAGGGGACTCCGAAGGTCACTCGTCGTCGTCGGAGGAGCCGCCCGACTCGCTCTCCACCGCGACGACCGCTTCCTTGCTCTCGAGGATCTTCTGGCGGATCTCTTCGGCCACCTCGGGATTGTCTTTGAGGAACTGGCGGGCCTTCTCTCGTCCCTGGCCGAGGTGCACCTCGCCGAATCGCAGCCATGTGCCGGTCTTGTCGACCAGCTTGGCGGCGATCGCCAGGTCGATGATGTCCCCCTCGGTGCTGATGCCGTTGGCGTGCATCATGTCGAACTCGGCCACGCGGAACGGCGGCGCGACCTTGTTCTTCACCACCTTCACCCGCACCCGCTGGCCGACGACGTCCTCGCCGTCCTTGAGGGTACCGATGCGGCGGACATCGATCCGGCAGGAGGAATAGAACTTGAGGGCCCGGCCGCCGGGAGTCGTCTCGGGGCTGCCGAACATCACGCCGATCTTCTCGCGGATCTGGTTGATGAAGATGACGCAGGTCTTGCTCTTGGCGATGGCGCCGGTGAGCTTGCGCATCGACTGGCTCATGAGTCGGGCCTGGAGTCCGACGAAGGAGTCGCCGATCTCGCCGTCGAGCTCCTTTTGCGGCACCAGGGCCGCCACCGAGTCGACGACGATGATGTCGACGGCGTTGCTCTTGATGAGCAGTTCGGCGATGTGCATCGCCTCCTCGCCGCTGGTCGGCTGGCTGACGAGCAGCTTCTCGAGCGAGATGCCGAGCTTCTTCGCCCAGCTGGGGTCGAGGGCGTGCTCGGCGTCGATGAAGGCGGCGATGCCTCCGGCCCGCTGGGCCGCCGCGACGGCGTGGAGGGCGAGCGTCGTCTTGCCGCTCGACTCGGGGCCGAAGACCTCGATGATGCGGCCGCGCGGGAAGCCCTTGCCGCCGAGCGCGAGATCGACCGAGAGACTGCCGCTGGAGATGCCCTCGATCGGCACCTGGGCGTCGGAATCGAGGGGCATGATCGACCCCTCGCCGAACTCCTTCTCGATCTGCAGAAGCGTGTTCTTGAGGAGCGGGTTGTCGTCGAGGAAGGAGGCTCCCCCCTTCACCGCCCCTTTCTTCCGCTTCGCGTCGGCCCCGGCCCCCTTGGCGTCGTGACCCTTCGATTCCGGCTGCTTCTTTGCCATCCGACCGCTTGCTCCCTTGCTTTTGTTCGGCTCGCTCCGGCTCGGCTCGCTCCCAGGATCACTGCCAGTGAGCGCTTCCGCCATCGTTCCGGACACCGCTTCTTCCTTGGACACCAGTTCGGACACCAGTTCGGACACCGACGCCTCGGCAACCACCATGTCACGCCCTCCGGCAGTGCCGTCGCGGTGGCTTTCGAAGCCGGTCCGTCCGGGGTGGCTGCTTCACCACCATGAATCGAACGGTTTGCCGCGGAACCGGACACTGAACGCGGGTATAGTATCGGCGTGCCCGCCGCAGGGCAAGCACTTTTTCTGGACGGGCGTTCAGGTCGGTCGGCCGGCGGGAAAAAAGGCTCCGGAACGCCGTTTCCCCGCCGTCAGAAGGTGAGCATCTCGCGGTATTCCGCGAGCCGCTTGTCGAGATCGGCCCGGTCGATCGACGCCAGTCGGTCGAGGCTGAAGTCCTCGACGGTGTAGCTGGCGGTGACGATGCCGTAGGCGAGGGCTTCCTTGAGGGCCTGGGGGTCGAAGCGGCCCTGGGCGGCCAGATGCCCCATCATCCCGCCGGCGAAACTGTCACCGGCGCCGGTGGGATCGACGACGCGCGGGGTGGGGTAGGCCGGGAGGACGTAGCGCTCGTGCTCGCTGAAGAACATCGCGCCGTGCTCCCCCTTCTTGATGACCACGAACTTCGGCCCCATCCCGAGCACGGCCTGCCCCGCCCGGACGAGGTTCTCGTCTTCGGCGAGCAGCTTGGCCTCGGAATCGTTGAGCACCAGGCCGTCGATCCGCCGGAGGAGCTGGCCGAGCTCGTCGCGTTGGATGTTGATCCAGAGATCCATCGTGTCGGCGACGGTGAGGACCGCCCCCTTGGC
>CAWUOA010000623.1:0-2117 GCA_963923225.1 uncultured Planctomycetaceae bacterium | reverse complement strand
CCTCTCGGGTCGGATTTCGCACCTCACCGAGCATTTCAAGAAGCACGCCAAGGACTACGCCAGCCGGCGTGGGCTTCTCCAATTGGTCAGTCGCCGCCGCCGCCTGCTCGACTATCTCAAGCGGGTCGAACCGCAGCGGTATCTCGACATCATCAAGCGGCTGGAGATTCGTAAGTAGCATCGTCCGGTCCCGCGGCGGCTTCTCGTACGCTGCCTGCGGGCGGAGCGAGGCTGTCGGCGGGTCGGGGGCGGGAGCGTCCGCGACGGATGTCCCCGCCTCAGGTTCGGTATCGGCGTCCGCCGGTGCGCCCCTGCCATCGCCCTCGGGGCCGATCGCTCGGGGACGCCGTCCGGTTCGCCCGTACGCATCGGCAGTCGATCGACCCGCGTGCTCTCGTCACGGGCCGGAATCCATTCCGGCGTCTCGTTCCCGGGAGCGGATCGGGAGGGATCTCGGGGCACCGGCCCCGGCGGTTCCTCCCCAGGCGCCGCGCCGATCGAAGGCGGGCGCGTCGTCCGGGGATACCCGGAAGAACGCGTCGGGGTTTCGTGGGGGACGTGGTCCTCGAGTTCCGGAACGTCTCCGGATATCGGACCGTTCGATTCCCCTGGTTCGGTTCCGGGACGGGGCGGGTTGCCCTCTCCCGGTGGAAGGCCGGATGCACAGGGCACCCGGTCAGGTAGGGAAGGAAGAAGCATTCCATGAAAACGGTTGTCGAACGAAAGATCGGCGAGCACACCCTCTCCATCGAGACGGGGCTCCTCGCCAAGCAGGCCGCGGGTGCGGTTCTGGTGAAGTACGCGGACACGACGGTGCTCGTGGCCGCCGCGACGGGCGCTCCGCGTCCGGGCATCGATTTCTTTCCGCTCACGTGTGACTACCGGGAGCGTGCGGCCGCCGCGGGCAAGTTCCCCGGCGGGTTCCTCAAGCGCGAGGGGCGGCCGACGATGAAGGAGACGCTCACCAGCCGTCTCATGGATCGTCCCATCCGGCCTCTCTTCCCCGAGGGCTTCTACGACGAGGTCCAGATCCAGGCCTCGGTGCTCTCCAGTGACAAGCAGAACGACGGCGACGTCCTGGCGATGAACGGCGCCTCGGCGGCGCTGTGCATCTCGCAGCTTCCCTTCGGCGGCCCGTTGGGCAGCGTGCGTCTGGCCCAGATCGACGGCCAGTTCGTGCCGTTCCCCACGCAGGACCAGCTCGAGGAGAGCGATCTCGACCTCATCGTGTCGGGCAGCGAGACGGCGGTCCTGATGATCGAGGGCTTCGCCCGCGAGATGCCCGAGGCCCGGATGCTCGAGGCGATCGCCGAGTGCCACCGCATCATCCGCGAGCTGTGCGCGATGCAGCGGGAGCTCGTCCGTCTTGCCGGCAAGCCGAAGAAGGAATACGTCCTCGCCGACTACTCCGATCTCCGTGACCGGCTCACGCACGGCTACCTCGCCGACCTCAAGGCCGCCAAGGCGATCGCCGGCAAGGCCGACCGGGGCCAGGCGGTGAAGGCGCTGCGCGAGAAGGCCAAGGCGGCGATCGTGCCGCTCGAGCCGGCCGCCACGGCGAAGGCCGGCGACGCCGGCGGCATCAGCGACGCCGATTTCGCCCACGTGTGGCACGGTCTCGAGGAGCGGGCGGTGCGGGAGCTGATCCTCGAGGGGAAGCGTCCGGACGGTCGTGGCTACACGAACCTCCGGCCGATCGCCTGCGAGGTGGACCTCCTCCCCCGCGTGCACGGCTCGTCGATGTTCCAGCGCGGCGAGACGCAGGCCCTGATCACCGTCACGCTCGGCACCGGCAAGGACGAGCAGCGGGTCGACGGCCTCATCGACGAGTACTCCAAGAAGTTCATGCTGGACTACTACTTCCCCTCATTCTCGGTGGGCGAGGTGCGTCCGATCCGCGGCCCCGGCCGGCGCGAGATCGGCCACGGCGCCCTCGCCGAGCGGAGCGTGAAGCCGGTCCTGCCCGATCCCGACACCTTCCCCTACACGATCCGCGTCATCTCGGACATCCTCGAGTCGAACGGCTCGAGCTCGATGGCCTCGGTGTGCGGTGCCACGCTCGGCCTGATGGCCGCCGGCGTGCCGATCACCAGCCCCGTGGCCGGGATCTCGGTGGG
>CAWUOA010000622.1:0-2118 GCA_963923225.1 uncultured Planctomycetaceae bacterium | reverse complement strand
GCCGGGGAAGGGGAACTTCGTGCCGTCGAGGATCCCGTAGAGCGCGTAATAGTCCTGCGCGGAGACGGGATCGTACTTGTGGTCGTGGCACCGGGCGCAGCCGGTGGTGAGCCCGAGGAGGTTCTTGCCGAGGTTGTCGATCAGGTCCTCGTGCATCAGGTGCACGTCCTTGTCGATGTCGTGGCCGAAGCGGCGGGCGATGGCCAGGTAGCCGGTGGCGACGAGCCCCTCGCGCCGCGCGGCGTCGTCGGCGCCCGCGCGGAGGATGTCGCCGGCGAGTTGCAGGCGGACGAACTCCCGCCACGGCATGTCGCGGTTCAAGGCCTCGAAGACCCAGTTGCGGTAACGCCAGGCGTGGGGCAGCGGACGGTCGGTGTTCTCGCCGGCGGTGTCGGCGTAGCGGACGACGTCGAGCCAGTGGCGGCCCTGATGCACGCCGTACTGCGGGCTCGCCAGGAGCCGTTCGACGACGGTGCGGAACGCCTCCCGGTCGGGCGCCGGATCGGCGAGGAACGCATCGGTCTCCTCGGGCGACGGGGGGAGGCCGACGAGATCGTAGGTGGCGCGGCGGAGGAGGGTGCGCCGGTCGGCGGGGGGCGCGGGGGCGAGCCCTTCGGCATCGAGGCGCGCCTGGAGGAAGCGGTCGAGGTCCCCCTGCACGGCAGGTCCGTCGGGGATCGCCGGCGGCGCCGGGATCGAGAGGGGCTGGAACGCCCACCAGCGTGCCGCCTCGTCGCGGCTCATGCCGCCGATCTTCGCCCCGGCGACGCGCGGATCGGGGGCGCCCGCGCCGATCCATTCCTCCAGCGCCGCGATCTCCTCCGGCGACAGCCGCGGGAGGGGCTCGCCGTTGTGATCCTCTTCCGGCGGCATCGGCGACACGCCATCCAGGCCGCGCACCGCCCGGAGGACGAGCGACGCCGACGGGTCGCCCGGGACGATCGCGGGCCCCGAATCGCCCCCCTTGGCCCAGCCGTCGCGCGAATCGAGCGCGAGGCCTCCGGAGGTCTTGGCGCCGGAGTGACAGGCGAGGCAGCGGGCCACGAGGAGGGGACGGATCCTCGACTCGAAGCGACCGGGATCGGGCTCGGCGGCGTTCACCGCCGAGAGCAGCGCCGTCGTCAGGGCGGATACCAAGCCCGCCAGCCCGATGCGTCGGGTGAATGGGACCATGCCCGCCCCCCTGGAACTGCCCCGCGCGTCCCGGCCTCGTGGCGGCGTGGGGAGGCGCCTCTCGACGGGACCGTCAGGCGCTCGGAACGCCGGAAAACGACGGTCGGTCGACTGTCGACATTACCCCTCACGGCTGTTAGTTTCAACCTCTTCGCCGCACCCGTGCCCCGGGGCCCACGCATGCCGCTCGAACCGATCCGCCGCGTCAATCTCGCGCACGATATCACCGATCGGCTTTCGCAGGCGATCGTCGCCGGCGACTTCCCCGCCGGGGCCGTCCTTTCCGAGCCGATGCTCGCGCGCACGCTCGGAGTGAGCCGGGCGCCGGTGCGCGAGGCGCTGATCGAGCTGGGCAACCGGGGCATGGTGGAGTTCGACGAGCGCGGCCGGTCGCGCGTGCCGAGCCTCGGCCACGACGACCTGGTCGACATCCTCGGCATCCGCATGGCGCTCGAGCCGCTGGCCGCGGCGCTGGCCGCCAGGCGCCGCGACGCCGCCGCGATCCTCGACCTCGAGCGCAATCTCGCCGCCACGTCGGCCGCCGCGACCCGGCGCGAGCTGGCCGCCTGCGACACCGCCTTCCATTCGGGCGTCATCCGCGCCTCCGGCAGCCGCCGTCTCCTCCTCTGCTGGAACGTGGTGGAGCACCAGGTCGACCTGTGGCTCGCGCAGATGCAGTCGCGCGTCGACGCCTTCCGCGACGAGCTCCGCGACACCACCGTCGCCGCCCACGACACGATGCTCGGCGCGATCCGCTCGGGCGACGCGAACCGGGCCGAGGAGCTGGCCCGCTGCCACCTCGCCGAGTGGCTCCACGTCCTCGCCCCCGGCCGGTGAGCCGCGCCGCGGCACGCGGCGGGCGGGCGGTCACTGCGGGAGGCGCGACGCCGAGAGGACGATCACGGCCCGGCGGCCGTCGGTGACGAACGGGTCGCCGGTGAGGTT
>CAWUOA010000621.1:0-2120 GCA_963923225.1 uncultured Planctomycetaceae bacterium | reverse complement strand
CCGGCGACGACCAGATCGCCGATCTCGCGCGTCCCGTAGCCCATCTTGCCGGCGGCCTGGCTCTTCATCTTGGTGCCGGTGACATGGGCGACGGCGCGGTCGATGCGCGCCGCGGCGCCGGGATGGCCGGTGTGCTCGAGGAGCATCGCCATGGCGTTGATGGCGGCGATGGGGTTGATCTTGTCGGTGCCGGTGTACTTCGGGGCACTGCCCCCCATCGGCTCGAACATGCTCACGCCGCCGGCGTCGGGATTGAGGTTCGCCCCGGCCGCCACGCCCATGCCTCCCTGAAGGATGCCCCCCAGGTCGGTGATGATGTCGCCGAACATGTTGGTGGTGACGATCACGTCGTAGGCGTCGGGATTCTTCACCATCCACATGCAGCAGGCGTCGACGTGGTTGTAGTCGGTCTTCACGTCGGGGTAGTCCTTGGCCACCTCCTGGAACGTGCGCCACCAGAGGTCGTGGCCGAAGGTGAGGACGTTGGTCTTGGCCACGAGGGTCAGCGTCTTCTTCGGGCTGTTCCGCTTCCGCGTGTACTCGAAGGCCCAGCGGATGCAGCGCTCGCAACCCTTCCGCGTGTAGACCGCCGACTGCGTCGCCACCTCGTCGGCGGTGCCCTTCTTGAGGAAGCCGCCCACGCCGCAGTAGAGGTCCTCGGTGTTCTCGCGGACCACGACGAAGTCGATGTCGCCGGGACCGCGCCCGGCCAGCGGCGTCTCGACGCCGGGAAGGAGCTTCACGGGGCGGAGGTTGACGTACTGGTCGAGCTTGAACCGAAGCTCGAGCAGAAGGCCCTTCTCGAGGACCCCTGGGGCCACGCCCGGATGGCCGATGGCCCCGAGAAAGATCGCCTTCTTGGATCGGAGCAGATCGAGACCTCCCTCGGGGATGATCTCGCCGGTGCGGAGGTAGCGGTCGCCGCCCCAGTCGAGCATCTCGACGTCGTAGGAGATTCCCTCCGACTTGGCCACGGCGGCGAGGACCTTGAGCGCTTCGGCCGTGACCTCGGGACCGGTGCCGTCTCCGGGAATCGCTGCGATCGACAGGAGGCTGGAGGCCATGGGGCGGTGAATCTCCGGGAATGCGGTGGATCGGATGCCGGCGGGACGACCCCCGCCCGACCCACACCGTACCGCATCACCGCGGGAGAGTCGACCGCCCTCGGGCGGCCCGCGGGCAGGCTCAGTTGTTGCTGAAATCGAGCTGCTTGCCCGACTTGATGCCGAGCGGGTTGCGCACGAACCGCTGGCGGCATGCCTCGCAGAGATCGAACCGCAGCGAGCGGGTGCCGTCGTCGAAGGCGGCGGCCTCGTCGTCGCAGTCGCCGATCCGCTCGAGGATCTCGTGCATCGCGTCGAGGTGATCGGCGTCGGCGTGGTCGGCGTCGACGCCCCCCGAGGCGGAGTCGTCGATCGCGGGAAAGACCTCGATCTTCACCACGTGACGAACGTCGCGATGGGAGTCGATCGGGCGTTTGCAGACATCGCAGGAGTAATGGAGCATCGGGCCTTCTCCGCTGGTGAACCGCTCCCGCGGGCACATCGTCCCCGGGGTGACCTCTGCCTCCGCACCGCCTGAATGGGAGTTTGCCTGCGATCTCGGGCGATGGCAAGGGACGGGCCGGGCCTTCAGGTTTGCCCACCCCCTCGCCGGCGGGCTAGACTCCTTCGGATCGCTCTCTCGTGAGGCCCCGGAAGGACTCCGATGCGCGGGATCGGTAATCATGCAGCGGCGGGGCGGGCGCTCACACGTCCGCTGTTCGAAACCCACGCGGCCTCGCTGACGCCGAGCCTGGGGATGAGCGTGCTCGTCCTCAACCGTTCCTTCGTGGCGGTCCACGTCACCAACGTCCGCCGGGCGCTGACGTTGCTGTTCCGGCAGCTCGCCGAGGTGATCCACGTCGTGGACGGACGCTTCGCGACCCACGACCTGGAGTCGTGGCGCGAGCTGTCGGCCCTCCGCTCGTCGTTCGCGGATCCGGGGGACGACGACTGGATCCGCGGCGTGGGCTACGTGCTCTGCGCCCC
Organism: uncultured Planctomycetaceae bacterium; assembly: GCA_963923225.1. GTDB lineage: Bacteria > Planctomycetota > Planctomycetia > Pirellulales > UBA1268 > QWOP01. The sequence goes on along the minus strand of CAWUOA010000621.1, from coordinate 90 downwards.
GCGGGTGATCCGGCTCGTCTCCTGCGACCAGGGGCCGCGTCAACGCCTGCGGTTCAACCGGCGCAACGTCTTCGCCCGCGACGGCAATCA
>CAWUOA010000620.1:0-2124 GCA_963923225.1 uncultured Planctomycetaceae bacterium | reverse complement strand
CCGTCTGCTTCGGCGGCGTGCCGGTCTGCTGCGGCACCTGCTGCTGCTGACTTCCGTCCCGTTCCGCCCCCGATCGAGCCCCGAAAGGCCGAGCCGGGGGCCCCCGAGCGACCCACGACCCGCCTGGAACCCAGTGTTCCAGGCGGGTTTTTTCATTTTCAAGCAAGTCTTGCAACTATGTTGACGATTGTGGTAATGAAAGTAATCGTAAAGCATTATCGACCTTGCGCCTCCCGCAGAAAGTCATTCCAGCCATGAGCCACGCCAGCCTCTGCCGTGCGATCCCCGGCCCCGTACCCAGCCTCCCCCGGCTGGCCCTCGGCATGGCTTTGGCCGTCGTCGCCCTCTCCGGATGCTCCGGCGGGAAGCAGGCGGGCAACGGCGCCGGGGCCGGCACGGGCGGCGGCTCGATCGAACTGCTCAACGTCTCCTACGACCCGACGCGCGAGCTCTACCGCGACGTCAACGCAGCCTTCGCCGAGCGCTACGAGACCGACCACGGCACGGCGGTCTCGATCAAGCAGTCGCACGCCGCCTCCGGGAGCCAGTCGCGGGCCGTGATCGACGGCCTCGAGGCGGATGTGGTGACGCTGGCGACCTGGCCCGACGTCGACGCCATCGCGCGCTCCGGGCTGATCAAGGACGACTGGGAGCACCGCTTCGACAACAAGGCCGTGCCCTACCACTCGGTGGTGGTGTTCGTGGTCCGGCAGGGAAACCCCAAGGGGATCGCCGACTGGGCCGACCTCGACCGCGACGACATCGCCATCATCACGCCGAACCCGAAGACGTCGGGCAACGGCAAGTACAGCTTCCTCGCCGCCTGGGGCTCGGTGCTCGCCGCCGGCGGCTCCGTCGACGACGCCCGCGCCTTCGTCGAACGCCTCTACCGCCGCACCCCCGTCCTCGACACCGGCGCCCGCGCCGCCACCGCCACCTTCTCGCAGAAGGGGATCGGCGACGTGCACCTGACGTTCGAGAACGAGGCCCACCTGGAAGTGGAGGAGTCGAAGGGCACGCTCCAGATCGTCTACCCGAAGCGGTCGATCCGCGTCGATCCGCCGGTCGCCGTCGTCGACGGAAACGTCGATCGGAAGGGGACGCGCCACGCCGCGGAGGCCTACCTCGGGTTTCTCTGGTCGCCCGAGGGGCGGGCGATCGTCGCCAAGCACCACTACCGCCCCTGGCAGGCCGACGGCGCGGCGACGCCCGAGGGCTTCCCGGCGATCGAGACCTTCGACGTCGAGTTCGTCGCGGGCTCCTGGGACCGGGCGATGAAGGAACTCTTCGGCGAGCAGGGGGAGTTCGACCGGATCTACCAGCCGGCCGCCGCGAACTGAGCGTCGCCTCCGACCGCGACGCCGAAACGCCCCCACGGACACCGCCATGACCGCGCCGACCGAATCCCGCCGCCCCTCTTCCGCCGCCCCTCGTCGGCGTTTCCGCGCGGCGGTGCTGCCCGGCTTCGGCGCGAGCGCCGCGGTCACCGGCACGGTGCTCGTCTGCCTCGTGCTCTTCCCGCTGGCGGTGCTCGTCCTCCGCGCCGCGTCGCTCGGCCCGGCGGGTTTCCTCGCCGCGGCCTGGACGCCGCGGGCGCGGGCGGCCTACGCGGTGTCGCTCGGGGCGTCGGGCGCGGCGGCCCTGGTGAGCTCGCTCCTCGGGCTCCTCGTGGCCTGGGTGCTCGTGCGGATCGAGTTCCCCGGCCGGCGGATCCTCGACGCCCTGGTCGACGTGCCGCTGGCGCTGCCGACGGCGGTGGCGGGGCTCGTCTACTCCTCGCTCTACGTCGAGAAGGGCTGGCTCGGACACTGGCTGGTGCCACTGGGAATCCGCGCCGCCTACTCGCGCCTCGGCATCGTGCTGGTGCTGGTGTTCGTCTCCCTGCCGTTCGCGATCCGCGTCGTGCAGCCGGTGATCGACGGCCTCGACCGCGACACGGAGGAGGCCGCGCGCCTGCTCGGCGCCTCCCGTACCCAGACCTTCTTCCGCGTCGTCCTCCCCGGCATCCTCCCCGCCGTCGTCACCGGCTTCGCGATGGCACTGGCGCGGGCCCTGGGGGAATACGGCTCGGTGGTGTTCGTCTCCGGCAACATGCCATTCAAGACCGAGATCGCCCCGGTGCTG
>CAWUOA010000619.1:0-2124 GCA_963923225.1 uncultured Planctomycetaceae bacterium | reverse complement strand
ACGACGTCGTCCTGGAGCGGGATGTACCAGAACCAGCCGAGCTTGTTGTCGGTCTGCATGACGAGCGTGCCCCCCTCGTCGCGGCCCGGCTCGCGCTTGGCCCCCTTCCAGTAGGTCCAGAGGGCCGCCTTCTTGAGGTCGGGATCCCACTCGCGGAGGCCGAGGCGATCCTGGATCAGCCCTCCCATGCCGGCCGCGTCGACGACGACGTCGGCGGGGACGAACCGCTTCGCCCCCTCGGCGCCTTCGGACGGCGCCAGATGCACCCCCGTCGCCCGGCCGTTCTCGAAGACCACGTCGAGGACGCGGGCCCCCTCGTGGACCTCGACGCCCGAGGCCCGGGCGTTGTCGAGCATCATCACGTCGAACTCGGCCCGCGACACCTGCCAGGTGCGCGACGACTCGTGCGGCTTGTGGTCGGCGAAGTAGAAGGGCTCCGAGAGCTTGCCGGTGCCGGTGACGAACTGCACGCTCTCCTTCCGCACGAACGGGCTGGCGCGGAGTTTGTCGAGCATCCCCAGTCGTTCGAAGACGTGGAACGTCTCCGGGATCAGCGACTCACCGATGTGGTACCGCGGGAAGGTTTCGCGTTCGTAGAGCGTGACGCGCCGCCCCTGCTTGGCCAGGAGCGTGGCGACGGTGGCGCCGGAGGGGCCTCCACCGACCACGATCACGTGGGGGTCGCGGGACGATCCGGTGCCGTCGGTGGTGACCATGGGCGGGACCTCGTGGAGGGAATCGATGCTCGGGGGAAGGTGATTCGGGGTTCGCCGCGGCTCGTCACTCGGGCGAATCGGCGACGGGACCGGCGTCGGTCGGCTCGTGCGGCCGGCGGGCGTCCTTGAGCAGCGCCACCAGCCGCCGGAGATCCTCAGGGGGGAGGTGGCCGAGTTGCCGGGCGCCGCAGGCGAGGACCTCCCCCGCCATCCGCTCGAGCAGTTCGGCACCGGCAGGCAAGAGCGCGATCCGCACCACGCGCCGGTTCTGCGACTGCCGCTCCCGGCCCACCAGGCCCCGGGCCTCGAGCCGGTCGACCAGACGCGTGATGTCGGGCGCGCGGGAGACCAGCCGGGCCGCCAGGACGAGCGTGGGGAGCGCCTCGGGGGCGGCGTCACGCAGGAGCCGCAGGGCGTTGTATTGCTGCGCGGAGAGATCGAAGGCGGAGAACACCTCCTCCTCGACCGCCTTCAAGCGGTCGTAGGTGCGCCAGAGGTTGAGGTAGGCCTCCTGCTCGGGCGAATCGAAGCGCCGCGGGGCCGCGACCGCCGTCCGGGAGGGGTTTGAACGCTTCACCTTCTCCATGTCGGCATGATAGTCGTCTCGACATGAATCGTCCAGACAACAGTGCCCCGGGCCCCGTGCCCGGAGTCGGTCCGGATCGAGGCCGGAAAGCTCAGGCCGCTTCGCCTCCGGGGCGGCCGAGGGCCGAGCGGACGAGGTCGCGGAGGCCGGCGTGGTGGAGGCGGCCGGGGAGATCGGCGGGGCGGACCCAGTCGCGGAGGCGTTTTCCCCGCTCCGGCCAGTCGTCCACCGCGGCGTCGACCCGCATCCGATAGACGACGACGGTGTGCCGGCAGCCCAGTTTCTCGAACTGGTACCGGCCCAGGGGTCTCTCCGAGACGCGCCCCACGAGCCCCGCCTCCTCCCAGGCCTCGCGGCGGGCGGTTTCCCGGAGCCCCCGGCCCGACTGCCGCTTCCCCTTGGGAACGAGCCAGCGCCGGCCGCTCGACGAGGTGATCAGGCAGACGCGGCCGTGGCGGACCGCGACCACGGCCGCCTGGGGCACCGGCTTCGACTTGGCCCGCTTCGCCATCGGAGACTCCCGCCGGGAGTGGCGACGTCGGCGACCTTTCGCGCCGGACCCTCGCCAACCACGCCCGGATCGATTGAACCCTCCTTCCGAAAAATCGGCAAGGTCGGTTCTCCGGCTCCAGTCCGGTCGCCGGCGGGATCGGATTCGTTCCGAGGCCCGCGTCGGGCGCGGGCGGGGTGGCGCTCCGCTGCGGGCGGTCCTCAGCGCGGCCGGGGAGCCCGCACCTCGCGGCGCACGTGGCGGGGACGGATCACCTCCGTCGCCAGCCCCGCGCGTTCCAGGGCGAGGATGATCCACCAGGTGACGTCGAG
>CAWUOA010000618.1:0-2129 GCA_963923225.1 uncultured Planctomycetaceae bacterium | reverse complement strand
TGCATCTCGTGGCCGGCGAGCGTGGCGTGGTTGGTCTCGATGTTCATCTTCACGTGATCCTCCAGACCATGGGCGCGGAGGAAGTTGATGCAGGTGGCGCAGTCGTAGTCGTACTGGTGCTTGGTGGGCTCGCGCGGCTTGGGCTCGAAATAGAACTGCCCGGTGAAGCCGATCTTCTTCGCGTGCTCGACCGCCATGTGCATGAACTTCGCCAGGTGGTCCACCTCGCGTTTCATGTCGGTGTTCCACAGGCACTGGTAGCCCTCGCGGCCGCCCCAGAAGGTGTAGCCCGCTCCGCCGAGGGCGTGCGTCGTCTCCATCGCCTTCTTCACCTGGGCCGCCGCGTAGGCGAAGACCTCGGCGTTGCAGCTCGTGGCCGCCCCGTGGACGTAGCGGGGGTGGGAGAAGAGGTTGGCCGTGCCCCAGAGGAGGCCGATCCCGGTGCGTGCCTGCTGCTCGGCGAGCCTCTTCGCGACGGCGTCGAGGTTCGCGTGGCTCTCGGCGAGCGTCGCCCCCTCGGGCGCCACGTCGCGGTCGTGGAAGCAGTAGAAGCCGACGCCGAGCTTCTCCATGAACTCGAACGCCACGTCGACGCGTCGCAGCGCCGCCTCGAGGGTATCGCCGCCGGTCTCCCAGGGGCGGATCATCGTCGCCGAACCGAAGGGATCGCTGCCGGTGCCGCGGAAGGTGTGCCAATAGGAGACGGCGAAGCGGAAGTGGTCGCGCATCGGCAGACCCTCGACGAGCGCGTCGGGGTCGTAGTGCCGGAACGCGAGCATGTTCTTCGAGCCGGGGCCCTCGTAGCGGATCGTGCCGATGCCCGGAAACGCCTCTTTCGCAGCCATCGCTTGTCACTCCAGGTGTCGCGCCGGGGCGTCGAGCGCCTCGGACTCGTGTGCGGGCCCGCGGAGGGGCCGTCGATCGGGGCCTGCCTCGCGGCACCGGTCGCCGCAGACTTTAGCCGCTCGTCGGGAGCGGTGTCAGCCCGCGTTTTTCCCGCTCTCCCGCGTGAAACGGGCGAGGAGCCGCCGCCCCAGGTCGGGGAACCACTCCACGAGACCGGCGAGAAAGGCGGCTTTGCCGGGCACCACCAACTCGCTCGACCGCCGCTGGCAGGCCGCCAGGATCCGCTCGGCGAGCCGGTCTGGGTCGAGGCGTGAAAGCCCCCCGCCTCCGGGTCGGTTCGCCTCCGCCGGCAGGCCGCCCGCGGCCACCTCGGCGGCGTAGCGGTCGAACGAGCCGCCGGTGTCGTCGTCGACGCGCCGGATCGGCCCGGGCGACACCAGGAGCACGTGTGCCCCCCGCGGTGCCATCTCGAGGCGCACCGCGTCGACCCAGGCGGCGAGTGCCGACTTCGCCACCGCGTACGGACCCATCCACGGGGTGACGAGTTTCCCCGCCAAGCTCCCGACGTAGACCATGTGCCCCGCGGAGGCGGCGACGTCATCGGCTGCGGCTTGGGTGATCTCGACGGCCGAAAGGAGGTTCGCCTCGAGGAACGCCGACAGTTCGGCTGTTCCGGTGGCGAGGATCCTCGCCCGGCCCGATCGGCCGACGCAGAAGAAGAGGTCGTCGAGGCCGCCGAAGCGGTCGAGTGCCTCCCCCACGACCCTCCCCCCTTCCCCGGGGCGTGCCAGATCGGCCGCGGTGCCGAGGCACCGCCCCGGTTCCCCCGGCAACTGCTCGAGGGCCCGCCGCACGCTCTCCGACGACCGCCCGACGACGAGCAGCCGCGCTCCTCTGGCCGCCAGGTGCCGGGCCAGGACCAGCCCGAAGCCGCTGGTGCCCCCGGCGACGATCACGCGCCGGCCGGCCCAGTCGTCGCGGTGGGGTTTTTCGGGGCTGGAGACCATGGACGGAGTCTAACAGCGACGGCTGGAGGGCGGTTTTTCCCCCGTTCCCAGCGAGCTGGCCGAATCCCGCACGAAAACGCAAGAAAAACTTTTTGGCGCGGTGGCGGGTTCGTTCGCGCCAAGGTATTTCGCGATCGTTTTCTGTTCCGAAGTGGGCGTGTCGGTCGGGCGGGGCCCGGCCCAGGAGTCTCGGAGAGCCATGGATAAGAAGTGTTGGATGCGAAGCATCGCCCTCGTCGCAGTGGCGGTGCTCGCCTTGATGGCTCCCGCTTCGGC
>CAWUOA010000617.1:0-2133 GCA_963923225.1 uncultured Planctomycetaceae bacterium | reverse complement strand
GTCGCCTCGAACATCGCCGGGCAGCGGTCGAGCCCCTCCGGCGAACTGTCCCCGAGATACGCCACCAGGGGCGTGCGCATCTCGTGGGTGACGTCGATCCCGGAAAGCCGCAGGTCGCGGATCCGGTCCCCCGGCAGGCCGTGGTACTCCTGCTTCAGCTTCCGCCGCCGCTCCCACACGACGAAGCCGACGCTCGGCAGCGTGTGGGTGGTGCTCGAGACGGTGACCACGTGCTCGCGGGAGAGTTCGATCTCGTCGCCCGGACGGGCCGGGAGGAGCGTGCAGGGGAGACGGCCGCGGTCGAGGCGGGACACGGCCTTGAGGAGCCGCTCGATCGGCTCGACCGCGGACTCCGGGACGTAGATCACCGGCGGCTCCATCTTCATCATCCGCCGCCGCGCCACGTACACCGGCAGGGCGGCGACGTGGTCGAGGTGGGTGTGGGAGAGGAACCAGGTGCCGGTACCCATGAAGCTCCAGGGCTGGGCCCCCAGGTCGAATCCGACCTTCAGTTCCGGGATCCGCCAGTAACTCTGCACGGCGGCCCGCGACCAGCCTTCGATCGTGAGCCCCTTGTGGACGAGCGTGCGGACGGGGGCGTTGTCGACCATGGAGATCCGGATGGGAGAGTCGGGCGGCGGCGTCAGATGGAGGGAGCGGGGGGCGCCGAGGGGGGAACAGGCGAGCCGCCGGAGTCGGCCGCGGGCCCCTTCACACGGGAGGGCTCGAGCCAGATCTCGTCGAACAGCCGGTCCTGACGGGCAGCGAGCCGGCCCCGGCGCACCAGCTCCAGCACGGCCAGAAACATACCCACGAGGCGTGACCGGCTGGAAGCGTCGTCGAACAGTTCCGAGAACGCCACCCGCCCCCGCTCGGCGAGGATCCCCTCGATCCGCTCGATGTGCGTCTCGATCGGCGTGTCGTCGTGGACGATCTCGCGCGGCTGGCGTTTCTCCCGTTTCCGCAGCACGCGGGCCATCGCGCCGACCAGATCCCAGACGTGGACGTCGCCGATCGTCACCTCCGGCGTGCCGCGTGCGGGGGCGGCATCGGGGGCGGTCCGCGCGAAGCGCAGCTCCCATTGCCGGGCCCGGTCCTCGAGGAGGACCGCCGCGTCCCGGTACTGCTTGTACTCCAGGAGCCGGCGGACGAGGTCCTCGCGCACCGGCTCCACCGCCTCCTCGGTCTCCTCCGGCCGCGGCACGAGGGCCCGGGCCTTGATCTCGAGGAGGATGCTCGCCAGTTCCACGAACTCGCCCACCTGGTCGATCGCCAGGGCCTCGAGCACCTCGAGCGCCGCGATGAACTCCGAGGCGATGCGGGCGATCGGCACCTCGGTGACGTCGACCTCCTCCCTTTTCACCAGATAGAGCAGGAGGTCCATCGGCCCCGAGAAGACGTCGGTGGCGACGTTGAACTGCACGCCAGGACTCCCGGGGGAAAGGAATGGGACGACGGGCCCGCGGAACGACCGGGCCCGCGGAACGGACGCGCGGTGGAATCGGGCGCATTTGCCGCGGCGGGCGTCCGCGTGTCAATGCCGCATTGGGGACGGCGCGGTAGCATGGGTCCATGCATCCCGACATTCTCTGGGCCCCCTGGCGGCTCGGCTACGTTCAGGGCGACGCTGCGAACCGCCCGGCCCCGGTCGAACCGTCGGCCTGGCGACCGGGGGCCGACCGCGACTGCTTCCTCTGCCGGGCCGCCTCGGCGGGCGTCGAGCACGACCGGGAACTGGGGGTGGTGGCCCGCGGCCGCACGAGCCTCGTGGTCGTCAACCGCTACCCCTACTCCAACGGCCATCTTCTCGTCGCCCCGCTCGACCATCGGGCCCGCCTCGGGGACCTCGACCGGGACGGTACCCTCGAGCTCCAGGAGCAGATCGTCGCCTGGTGCGGCGTGATGGAACGCCGCATGCAGGCCCACGGATTCAACGTCGGCCTGAACGTCGGCGCGGTGGCGGGGGCGGGCCTCCCCGGCCACCTCCATTGGCACGTCGTCCCGCGCTGGCCGGGCGACGTCAACTTCATGCCGGCGCTGGCCGGCGTGCGCGTCCTGCCGCAGTCGCTCGACGCCCTGTGGGAACAGCTCCGCGAGGAGGGATCGCCCCGCCCATGACGCCGCCCCCCTCCT
>CAWUOA010000616.1:0-2139 GCA_963923225.1 uncultured Planctomycetaceae bacterium | reverse complement strand
GTCCCGGCCACGATCTGCGCGACGAGCGCCACGGTGGGAATCCACAGCGCGGGGTCGTAGAGCCCGAGGTTCTGCCAGAAGGTGGGCACGCCGTCCCCTTCGCTGCGGCAGCCGCGGTGGGCCCAGTAGAGCGGCGAGCAGAGCATCGCCACGAGCTTGAGCAGCCCGCCCTTGATGGGGATCAGCGTCCCGCCGAAGAGGATCTGGGGGGTGACCAGCAGCGGCACCGCGACCACTCCCTTGTCGGTCGAGCGCGCGAAGGCCGAGACCACCATCCCGATCGCCGCGCAGGCCACCGCCGCCAACCAGTCGAATCCCGTCGACACGACCGCTCCGCGCCGGAAACTCTCGGCCGGCACCTCGCCGCCGAACGCCTCGCGCACCAGGAAGCCGAGCTCGACGGTCGCGTGGAAGATGGCGACCTGCACCGCGAGGACGACGGCCAGCGCCGCGACCTTGGCGACGACGTAGGCCACGTACGACAGGCCGTGCCGTCGCTCGAGGTCGAGCATCGGCCGTTCCTTGACGATCTCACGGAATCCGGTCACGAATCCGAGGATCACCATGCAGATGCTCATCATCGAGAGCCACTTGTAGGTCCCGCCCGGATCGATGATCTCCCGGTCCGGGGCCATGGGGATGGCGTCGGTGAGGGCGTCGCGGACGGCCCGCTCCGTGGAGGGCTCGCGCAGGTGGGCGAGCAGTTTCGGCTGGCTGTCGAGGAACACGCGGATCTGCCCCGGCACGCTGGCATCCTCGTCGGCGACCGAATCCTTCGAGATCGCCTCCCGCACCTCCCCCCACACGTCGGCGAGCACGTCCTTCTCGCCCTGGTCGAGCGTGCGCATCATCATCAGCGGATTGCGGAACCGCACCGTGGAGAATCCGGCGAGCACGGCCAGGCCCAGCACCACCGGCAGGAGCGATCCCATGAGCAGGCCGCGTCGGTCGCGGACGACCGTCTCGAGCTCCCTGCAGAAGAACGAGCGCGCCTGCCGGCCGGCGCCGGGTATGGAGACGGCGGCGAGCGCCACGCCGCGGTCGCCCGCACCCTGGGCGCCGGATGGTCGGATCTCCTGGCCGGCGAGCTCGCGTTCCTCCGCCTGCCGCTCCCTCCACCGGGCCGACCAATGCCCGGGCGCGGCGTCCTCGATGGCGAGATAGGCGTCGGCGAGCCGATGGACGCCGAAATGCCCGAGCGCCTCCACGCGCGACCCGAACCACACCACTTCGCCGTGGCCGAGGATCAGGAGCTTGTCGGCCTGGTCGACGTTGTCGAGATGGTGCGTGGCGGCGATCACGGTGGTCCCGGCGCGGGCGCGGGCGGCCAGGAGCGCCATGATGCGGGCCTCGGTGGCCGGGTCGAGGCTCGAGGTCGCCTCGTCGACCACGAGCAGCCCCGGGGCCTCGAGCAACTCGGCCGCGAGGCTCGCCCGCTTCGCCTCGCCCCCCGAGAGCCGGGCGATCGAGCGGTCGCGCACGCGCTCGAGTCCCACGTCCGCGATCGCCCGGTCGATGGCCGCCCGGCGCTCGCTGGCCGGCGTGTCGGCGGGGAGCCGGACGTGCGACGCGTAATCGAGGGCCCGCTCGACCGGCAGGCCGGGCGGGTTGATGTCCTGCTGGGGCACGTAGCCGATCGCGCCGCGCAGCGCCTCCGACTCGCCGAAGACGTCGTGGCCGCCGACGAGCAGCCGGCCGGAGGTGATCTCCCGCTCGCCCAGGAGCGCCCGCACGAGCGTGCTCTTGCCGGCGCCGCTGGGGCCGAGCACGCAGACGAACTCCCCCGGCTCGATCCGGAAGGTCATGTCCTCGAGGAGCGTCGTCCGCTCGCCCCTCCGGCCGTCGGCGACCGTGACGCTCATCCCCTCGGCGACGACCGACAGCCCCGTGCTCGAACCGCTCGTCATCCGGTCGCTCCCCCGAAGGCGTGTCGGAAGGCGTCGATGCCGGCGGCTGCACCGGATGGCCCTTCTCCAGCGCGAGTGTACGGCGGAAGCGGAAAGGTGAAAACGAAGGAGCCCGCGTTCGGCGGTGAGCGACCGCGGAATCGGGAGGGGTCGCAGCGTGCGAACACCCCAGCCTGAATAGGCCCTGGATGGCTTTTCAGGCGTGAAGAAGGGGCGAGAGAGAACTCGTGAG
>CAWUOA010000615.1:0-2140 GCA_963923225.1 uncultured Planctomycetaceae bacterium | reverse complement strand
GTCACGAAGCGGTCGAAGGGGAGGTTCTCCGCGAAGGCGGCGATCACCCAGTCGCGCCACGGCCAGAGCGTGCGAGTCTCGTCGTTGTTGTAGCCGTTGGTGTCGGCGTAGCGGGCCACGTCGAGCCACTGCATCGCCATCCGCTCGGCATGGCGCGGCGAGGCGAGGAGCCGGTCGACGACGCGCTCGTGCGCGCCGGGGGAGTCGTCGGCGAGAAAGGCGTCGACCTCGGCGACCGACGGCGGCAGGCCGGTGAGATCGAGCGACACGCGCCGCAGCCACGTCGCCCGGTCGGCCTCGGGGGCGGGCGCGAGCCCCTCCTTCTCGAGCCGTGCCAGCACGAATCGGTCGAGGTCGCTCCGCGGCCAGTCCCCCGCCCGCACCGGCGGCGGATTCGGATGCCCGGGCGACTCGAAGGCCCAGTGGGCGGCGTAGGGGGCGCCCGAATCGATCCAGCGGCGGAGGAGATCGCGCTCGGCATCCGAGAGGGGTTTGCCGAAGGACTCGGGGGGCATGCGATCGTCGCCGGAGGAGTCGATGCGGGCGCCGAGCAGGCTCCGCGCGGCGTCCCCCGGCACGATCGCCGCGGGGCCGTCGCCGCGCCGGGCGAGCGCCGCGTCACGCTCGTCGAGCCGCAGGTCAGCCTGCCGGCCCGCCGCGTCGGGCCCGTGGCAGGCGAAACAGTGGTCGGCGAGGATCGGGCGGACGTCGCGGGCGAAATCGGGGGCCTCGGCGGCGAAGGCCGTGCCGGCCGACAGGGCGCCGATGACCGCCCACACCGTGGCCGCCCGGCGCATGCCCCGCCTCCGTCCGCCCCGCCGGCCCGTCGTCGTCCGTCGCATCGCCCGCTCCTCCTCGGAGGAAGAGTATCGCTCCGCGCCTGGATTCCCCCAAACGCCCGCCGCCTCACTGCCTCGGCGGGCGGCCGCGCCGCGGCGTCTTCTCCTCCCCGTCCTGGCGATCGAGCCTTCCCGCCTCGCGGAGGGCGCGGCGGAGAAGGAACTCGACCTGGGCGTTGACGCTGCGCAGATCGTCGTCGGCCCAGCGCCGCAGGGCGTCGAGGACGACCGGGTCGAGACGGAGGAGGAAGGCGTCACGGCGTGGCACGGAGGCCATGGCAGGCTCCGGGCGGGGTCAGTGGTAGATCGTTCCGGTGTTGACCACCGGCTGGGCGTGGCGATCGCTGCAGAGGACGACGAGGAGATTCGAGACCATCGCCGCCTTCCGCTCCTCGTCGAGTTCGACGATCCCGTCCTTGGCGAGGTGGTCGAGCGCCATCTGCACCATGCTCACGGCCCCCTCGACGATCTTGGAACGCGCCGCGACGATCGCCGACGCCTGCTGCCGCTGGAGCATGGCGGCCGCGATCTCGGGGGCGTAGGCGAGGTGGCTGATGCGGGCCTCGATCACCTCCACGCCGGCCTGGTCGAGCCGCTCCTGGATGTCGGTCCGCAGCTGCTTGCAGATCTCCTCGGTGTTGCCGCGGAGCGACATCTCGTGGTCCTCGCTGTCGTACGGATAGCGAGTGGCCAGCGACCGCAGCGCCGCCTCGCTCTGCACGGCGACGAAGTCCTCGTAATCCTGCACGTGGAAGCTCGCCTCGGCGGTGTTCACCACGCGCCACACCACCACGGCCGAGATCTCCACCGGATTGCCGTGACGGTCGTTGACCTTCGACGGCCGGCCGTGCGTCCGCCCCCCCTGCTCGATCACCTTGCCGGTGGCGGCATCCTTCTTCTCTGGAGTCCGCGTCGAGCCGGTCTCGAAGTTCCGGATGCGCAGCGAGATCGGCTTCTTGGTGAAGAAGGGATTGACCCAGAAGAAGCCGGTCTCGCGGACGGTTCCCTTGTACTCGCCGAAGAGCGAGCAGACGCGGGCCTCATTGGGGGCCACCGCGATCAACCCGGCGAGGATCGTCACGCCGGCGATCACCGCTGGCACCACCAGGAACGGGATCAGGAAGGGGACGCCGGCGACGATCGCCGCCGGCACGATCGCCAGCGGCGAGGCGACCAGCAAGAGTCCGGTCCAGAGATTCCCCCAGCCGGGACGCACCGGGAGCGGCACCTCGGCGATCGTCACTGCGGGACTCGACACGGGCGTGTTCATGGGACCTCCGGAATGGGACGGCAGGGACGGC
>CAWUOA010000614.1:0-2142 GCA_963923225.1 uncultured Planctomycetaceae bacterium | reverse complement strand
CGCGTCGTCGACGACGACGCGGTCGTTGAGGATCACGGTGACGTGCTCCCCCTGCATCCGCACGCGGGTGCTGTTCCACTGGCCGGTCGGGCGGTCGGCACGCTCCAGCGGCCACTTGCCGGGGGCGTCGGCGGGGTTGTTCCACAGGCCGCCCGAGCCCTTCTGGTTGCCATGCTGGAAGTCGCGCTCGCAGTCGGGGTCCCAGATCTGCACCTGGGGATTGCCGCGGAGGTAGATGCCGCTGTCGGCGCAGGGCTCGGGGAGCATCCACTCGAGGGACAGTTCGAAGTCGCCGTAGTCGCGGTCGGTGGTGAGGAACACGCCATGGCCGTCGCTGACGATCTCCCCCCCCTCGACCTTCCAGTGCGTGCCCATGTCGGCGTCCCACTCCGCCTGCTTCGCCGCCCGATCCTCGGGCGTCATCGCCGCCTCGGCCGCGGGGTCGAGATGGGGCCGCCCACGCCAGCCGGCGAGGCTCTCCCCGTCGAAGAGCGGCGTGAATCCCGCCGGGATCCCCGGATTCGGGATCCGGGCCGACTGCCAGGCGACGAACTTCCACTGCCCGTTCTCCTCGCGCCACGTGGCGAGGTAGGCGAGGGCGTTGCGCATGACTCCGGAGGCGCCGACGACCTTGACCTTCGCCTTCCCGCTCTCGAGCGCGACGCCCGGCGCCGGGAAGCGCCACGACCGCTCCCCCTGCAGGTACTCGACGTACCGCGTCTTGCCGGAGGAGAGGTTGTCGAGGAACTGGCCCTTCGTGTCGGCGGTGCCGCTGGAGTGCACGTAGTGGAGATCGTCGGCGAGGATCGCCCCCAGGGCCGCGACGTCGCTCTCGACCATCGCCTTCACCCGCGCGTCGGCGGTGCGGGAGAGGGCCTCGATCCGCGCCTCGTCGGCCGACTGGGCGCGGACGCCGCCGGCGAGGGCGAGGAGGACCGCCACCGCGGCGATCGTGGCGGTGATGCGGGAGGGGGAGCGGGGGGCGGTCATGACGGCCTCGTGGGGAATCGGTGTCGTGCGTGGAGGATGCGTGTTCAAGCGAGCCGCACCGGGCGGCCCCCTTCGGCGGCGGATCGGTCGGCGGCGAAGATCACGTCGAAGGTCCGGGCCGCCTCGGCGAAGCTCGTCAGCGGCATGTCGACGCCGGCGTCGAGGGAGTCGAAGAAGCACTGGAACTGCGCCTGGTAGGGATGGTCGCTGACGTCGCCGGAATCGAGGAGCTTCATCGCCAGCTTGCTCCAGGCATGCCGGTCGGTGTGGAGCTTCTGCGAGTGGAAGCGGTCGTCGAGGAGGCTCCCCTCGCTCCCCACCAGGTGGGTGTGGAAGTAGTAGGGCTGGAGGCAGTCGACCACCGCCGCCGTCTTGCCGACGGCGCCCCCCTTGAAGTGGACGAGCGTCACGCTCGTGGTGTCGTACTCGTAGGGGGCGAAGACGGGGCTCGCCGTCTTGGTGGAGAGGCTCGTCACGCTCTCCACCTCGCCCCCCATCAGGAGCAACAGCGCGTCGAGGGCGTGGCAGCCGGCGGTGAGCAGGGCGCTGCCGCCGTCGGCGCGGCCGGTGTTCCAGCGGAACTGCCCGTACCAGGGGCCGATGCCGTGGTAGTAGTCGACCTCGCCGTAGTGGAGGCGGCCGAGGAGCCCTTCGTCGAGGAGCGCCTTGGTGACGCGGAACTGGCTCGAGAAGCGGCACTCGAAGCAGACGCAGCCGCGGACGCCGTGCTTCTTCGCCGCGGCCACGATGTCGCGCACCTCCTCGGGGGAGTTGGCCATCGGCTTCTCGAGGATCACGTGCTTGCCGGCGGCGGCGGCGGCCACCGCCTCGTCGCGGTGTCGGCTGGGGTAGCTCGTGATGTCGACGACGTCGAGCGAGTCGTCGGCGAGCATCTCCTCGAGGCGGCGGTAGGCCTTCATCGGCCGGCCGTGCCGTGCCGAGAGCTCGGCGGCGTCGAGCGGCCGCGACGAGCAGACCGCCGTCACCTGCCCCTGCCTGGTGGCGTTGATGGCGTCGATGTGGGCCGTCGCGGCCCAGCCGTACCCGATCACGCCGACGTTGTGCGTCTTCACGACCGCTCCCCCCCGTTGGTCCCCGGAACCCCCTGTCTCTTATACACATCTCCGAGCCCACGAGACCAGAGAGGATCTC
>CAWUOA010000613.1:0-2154 GCA_963923225.1 uncultured Planctomycetaceae bacterium | reverse complement strand
CCTGCCGTCCAAGCCGCCCGCGAGGCAGGCCGCCGCAACACCTGTATCAACAACGCCAAGCAGATCGGCCTCGGCATCGTGAACTTCGACAACTCGAAGAAGTTCATCCCCGGCTGGCGCAACGCCCACCCGAACGCCACCTCGGCGTCGCTGGCTCTCGCCGACACCGGTTCCACGAACTACAGCACCGTCTCCTGGCCGGTGCTGATCCTGCCGAACCTCGAGCGCCTCGACGTCTACAAGCTCTGGGACAACAACGCGCTCGGCACGCCCGTCTCTTTGGCTCCTGCCATGGAGATCTTCAAGTGCCCCACGTCGATGCCCGCCGCTGAAGCCGCTCCCTCGATCGGCTACGCCGGCAACGTCGGCGTGGGCTACATCGTCGGTGCGCAGTATCGCGACGACGGCGTGATGTTCGATACCGTCGGCAAGAGCGGCACGGGTGGGTATGCCGCGATGAAGAACAGCGTCGACTACATCTCGAGCGGCGACGGTTCGACGAACACCCTGCTCGTCGTCGAGAAGAACGGCGCGACGTTCAATCCCCAGGCCTTCTATGACGCCGCTCCGCGTGCCGCGACTACGGCCTACAGCTTCGCTCCCAACGGCGGCTATGACACCGGCGTGAACTCGATGGCGAACGCCTCGCCGATCATCGGCTTCGGTGCGATCACCAAGACCCCAGGGACCGCGCTGACGCCTTCCGGTCTCATTCCCTCGACCTCGCTGAAGATGATCAACATCACTCCGGTCGAGGCGGGCGCCTTCCCGCTGAACGCTCAGGCCACCCCCTCGTCGCGTCATCCCGGCGTGGTCGTCGCCACGTTCTGCGACGGCCACGTGTCTACCATCAACGACGGCATGGAACCGCGGGTCTACTGCCAGCTCCTGACCCCCAACACGGTCGGCGGTGCGGGCGTGATGTTCCCCGGCATCTACGGCGGTGCCGATGCGGCCAAGCCGCTCGCCGAGAAGGACTACCAGTGATCCCCGCCGCCCTCGCCGGCGGCATGGGTCTTGTCTAAAAATAGCCGGTGGCCGGGGTTTTCCGGGCCACCGGCTTTTTCATGCGCCCGCCCCCCTCGATTCGGACCTCTCCCAGCCGGCCCCCCCCGATCGGCCCCGCCATGCCCCTCTCCGCCCCCCGCGACGCCGCGCATTCGATCGACCTGGGCGACCTCCGCCAGCGCCTCATCGCCCACCCGATCTACCGGCTCGTGAACTCCCCCGAGCGCGTGCGGCGGTTCATGGAGCACCATGTCTTCGCGGTATGGGACTTCCAGAGCCTGCTCAAGGCCCTCCAGCTCCGCCTCACCTGCTGCAGCGTGCCCTGGATCCCCACGCCTGACCGCGAGGCGCGGCGGATGATCAACGAGATCGTCCTCGACGAGGAATCGGACTCCCTCGGCGACGGCACGCACGCCTCGCACTTCGAGATGTACCTCGACGCGATGCGCGACACCGGCGCCGACACCGGCCCGATGGATCGGCTCGTGGAGCGGATCCGGGCCGGCGAGCCGCTCGCCGGCTCACTCGTGACCGCGGGAGTGCCCCCGGCGGCGGCGGAGTTCGTGCGTCGTTCCTTCGCCATCATCGATTCGGGCGACCCGCTCGACCTCGTCGCCGCCTTCACCTACGGCCGTGAGGACGTGATCCCGGAGATGTTCCGGCCGCTGATCGCGAACCTCGCCCACGACGATCCGGCCCGCTGGGGGCGGCTCCGCCAGTACCTCGAGCGGCATGTCGAGGCCGACGGCGAGCATCACGGGCCGATGTGCCGACGGATCGTGGCCTCCCTCTGCGGCGACGACCCGGCGAAGTGGGCCCGGGCCTCGGCCACCGCCCGCACCGCACTCGAGGCCCGCATCGCCCTGTGGGATTCGATCGTCGCCGAGTTCGGCACGTCCACGGGCTGACCTGGGCCCACGGCGACGCTCACTTCTCTGCGCACCCCCTTCTTCGAGGGATGTTCGTGCACGCTTCCGGCCGC
The DNA here is from genome assembly GCA_963923225.1 of uncultured Planctomycetaceae bacterium. GTDB lineage: Bacteria > Planctomycetota > Planctomycetia > Pirellulales > UBA1268 > QWOP01. The sequence goes on along the minus strand of CAWUOA010000613.1, from coordinate 164 downwards.
TGAACGATCCCATTTCAAAGGGGCCTGGCTCCCTTTCGAGCCCAGACCCTTGCGATTTCGTAAGCCGCACGTACGCTCGATTGGCAGAAATCGGCTCCCCGGGAATGGCTCGTGGAGTGGGGCGTCGATGGAGGGGCTGTCTCTTATACACATCTCCGAGCCCA
>CAWUOA010000612.1:0-2156 GCA_963923225.1 uncultured Planctomycetaceae bacterium | reverse complement strand
GACGTCGACGACGCGCGTGCCGTCGAGGAGACGCTCGGCCGAGAGCCCCGCGACCTCGGCGGCGGCCTCCGTGCCGATCCACCCGCCGAGCGGGGCACCGACAGCCAGGATCGCGGCCATCCACGCGAAAAAGGATGCTGCCGGACGGGTACGTTCTCGATCGCGGTGGAACCGCACGCCGCCGGCTCGATCGGTCATCGCAGGCTGCGTCCGCAGGAAACGGGACCGTGGATTGTCCGCGACGACGAATGAAGCAAGTCACGGAGAGGGCGGGATTCGAACCCGCGGTCCAGCTTTTGACCGGACACGTCTTTAGCAAAGACGCGCATTCGACCGCTCTGCCACCTCTCCTCGCCAGCAATCGCCCGAGGGACGGCGTCCGGGCATGGGTCCCGTGAGGGGAACGATGCCCGGAACGATCTTGCCGCCATGGCCTCTCGAGCGTTCACTGGGGTCAAGCATTGTCAACGGGGGATGGGCCGGAAGGAACCCCCTCCGAAGAGTGGTGTGCCTGGCGTCTGTCACGCCGCAGCCTCGCGGGCGTGCTCCCCGGGGGGAAAGCGTGGCGTGGTCGAACGATCGGCCGTCGAAAGGTGGGTCGGCGATGGAAACGAGAGGGGCGCGAGGCGCAGTCTGGGTGGCGGCACTGCTCGTGGGTTCCGCCGGCGCGCCTGCGGCGGCGGACGACGCGGGCCGCGGCGCGATCGACGCCGCCGATGCCGGCCGACGCGTCGCGGCGCTCGCGGACGACGCGCTCGAGGGCCGGGAGGCGGGATCGCGGGGGGGGCGGGCCGCCGGGGCCTACGTGGTGGAGGAATTGCGGACTCTCGGCCTCGAGCCTGCGGGCGACGGCGGCACCTACTTCCAGCCCTTCGACGGGATGCGGAACATCCTCGCCCTCCTCCCGGGCCGTGATCCGGCCCGCGCCGGCGAAGTGGTGGTGGTCGGCGCCCATTACGACCATGTCGGCTACGGGACGGCGGCGACGAGTTACGGGCCGCTGGGTGTGATCCACAACGGCGCCGATGACAACGCGTCGGGCGTGGCCGGCATCCTCGAGATCGCCGAGGCCCTGGTGGGAATCGCCCCCCGTCCGCGACGCCCGGTGCTCCTGGCGTTGTGGGACGGCGAGGAGAAAGGCCTGCTCGGATCACGGCATTTCCTGGCTCACGCGCCCGAGTCGTTGCGTGGCAAGCGCGCGGTCTTCTCGGTGAATCTCGACATGATCGGGCGGCTCCGCGGCGACAGGGTCGAGGTCTTCGGGGGCCGTTCGGCGACGGGGCTGAGACGCCTGCTGGTCGATGCCAATCGGCCGGTGGGGCTCGAACTCGACTTCGATTGGGACATCGTCGACGACTCCGACCATCATCCGTTCCTCGCGGCGTCGGTTCCCACGCTGATGCTCCATACGGGGCTCCACGACGAGTACCACAGGCCTGCCGACGACGCGCACCTGGTCAACGCCGAGGGGATCGCGGCCGTCTCGCGACTGGCGTTGGAGACGATTCTGGCGGTGGCGGACCACGACGGGACGCTTCCTGGCTTCCGCGACGCCTGCCGAGGGGAGAGCAACCGGCTCCGTGAGGAGGTCGAACAGCCCGTGCCGGTCGATCCAGCCGCCCCCCGGCCGAGGTGGGGGATGAGCACCCGGGGCGATCCGGGGGACCCGGCGGCGCCGGTGGTGGTGCGCGTGGTGCCAGACACGCCGTTGGCCGCGGCCGGACTGATTCCGGGCGACCGGATCCTCGGGATCGACGGCGTCGCCGTCGCCGATCACGCCTCGATGCTCCGCCGCATGGCCAGTGCCCGGGGCAGGGTCACCCTGCAGGTGGAACGGCGCGGGCGGACCCTCGATCTCGTCGCGACCGCCCTTCCGGAGAACGGCGGCGAATAGCCCTGGGGCATCCCTCCGCGGCCCGCTGTGGAGCCCACGGCGTGGAAACGAGAAGACCCCGGCGGGATTCTCCACCGGGGTCTCTCGTGTCTTGCGATCACCGGCGTCGCCGGTGGATGGAACGGACGCTCACTGGTGACGATCAGTCGTCATCGTCGTCGTCATCCTCGTCGTCCTCGTCCTCGTCCTCGTCGTCCCACTCCTCGTCGTCATCGTCCCACTCTTCGTCATCCTCTTCCTCGTCGCCCTCTTCGTCCTCTTC
>CAWUOA010000611.1:0-2158 GCA_963923225.1 uncultured Planctomycetaceae bacterium | reverse complement strand
TTCTGCTCGATCACGGCGCACGAGGGGCGGATCATCCAGAGCCGCTCGCAGGAGTCGGTGGTCTCGGAGATCCGCCTCCTCGCGTCGCGGCCGGGGTTCAAGGGGACGGTCTCCGACATCGGGGGCCCGACGGCGAACATGTACCGGATGCGCTGCACGCGGCCGGAGGTGGAGGCCCGCTGCCGGCGTCTGTCCTGCGTCCACCCCACGATCTGCAAGCTCCTCGGCACGGACCACGGGCCGCTGCGGGAGTTGATGCGCGAGGCGCGGGAGGTCCCCGGCGTGAAGCGGGTCCTCGTGGCCTCGGGTGTGCGGATGGATCTGGCCCGCCTCGATCCGGAATACCTCGAGGAGCTCGCCGCGCACCACGTCGGCGGCCACCTCAAGGTGGCGCCCGAGCACGTCGACGAGACCGTGCTCGAGCTGATGAAGAAGCCCGGCGTCGACGACTTCGTGAAGTTCGACGAGGCCTTCCAGGCCGCCAGCCGGCGGGTCGGCAAGCGGCAGTACACCGTCCCCTACTTCATCGCCAGCCATCCGGGCAGCGGCCTGGAGGAGATGATCGAACTGGCGGTGTTCCTCAAGCGCCAGGGCTATCGGCCCGACCAGGTGCAGGACTTCATCCCCAGCCCGTTCGACATCGCCGCCTGCATGTACCACACCGGCCTCGACCCGATGACCGGCGAGCCGGTGAAGGTCGCCAAGGGGATGCGCGACCGGCGCACGCAACGGGCGCTGCTCCAATTCTTCAAGCCGGAGAATTGGTTCGAGGTGAAGCGGGCGCTCGACGAGGCGGGCCGGCAGGATCTCGTCGGCGCAGGCTGCGACTGCCTGATCCCCGCGACCCCGCCCCCCGAGGCGTTCGAGAAGCGGCGCCGCGACGCGTCGCGGGCCTTCGACGAACAGGCCTCCGGCGACCACCTCCGCGGCGCCCCCGGTGCCGGACGGCAGGCACGGCAGCGGGGGAGCGTCGGCTACCGCCCCGGGCGGAAGGGGCAACCACCCGGACGACGCCCCGGGCGGCCCGGCGGGCCCCCTCGGGACCCGGGCCGCGGCGGGGATCGCTGAACCGTGCTCGCTCAGGGCGTTTCGGCCCCTGCGACGGGAATCGCCTCGGGATGCCCGAGGCGGAGGGGATTGCGGCGGCGGGCGGACGCGAACCACTCCTCCGCTTCCTCCCCTTCGAGTCCTTCGCCGGCGGCATCGAGATGGAGGATCGCCTGGCCGGCGAGCATCGGGAGTTCGGAGTCGGTGGCGTGGTGCCGGTTGACGGCACGGGCCCTGGCGACGCTCCACTTGAGTCTCCCCAGAGCCAGCGTCCGCTGATCGTCGGTCGTCGCCGTGCGCAGGTTCGCCAGGGCGCTCCGTAGGCGGATCCGCGCGTACTCGGTGCGGACATCGCGGACCGTGAGGAAGAGCGTCGCGACGCAGGCACCGGCGAGCACCACCGCGGCGATCCCGCGCCGCGGAGACCACGGCACCGTCGCCACCGTGTCCGCGTCCTCCCCCTCCCGCGATCCGTCCGGCACGACGCCCCCTGTCACCAGCGGTCGGGGAGCGGCGCGACGCACCGGCTGGCGTTTGGTCGCTCGGAGCACCGGCACCACCGGGACGATCGCCAGCGCCAGCCCCGCGACCAGGCAAGCGAGGAAGCGATTGGCGGGAAGATGGAGGTTCCAGTCGTAGAACGAATGCAGTCCGATCCCGGCGAGCGCCGACCAGACTCCGGCAGCCAGCATCCGGTCGGTCGTCCGCACGCGGAACACGCGCACGAGGGCGGCTGCCAGCACGGCCAGGCCCGCGATCAACGCCGCGACGCCCACGAGCCCCGTCTCCGCGAGCCACTGGGCGTAGTCGTTGTGGGCGAAGAAAGCCCGCGCGCGACGGGAATGATCGACGGCGTCGACGAAGCCGAACGACCCGAGCCCGGAACCGAGCAACGGCGAGGAGGCGAATCCCCGCATCGCGACGTGGCTGAAATCCCTCCGCCCCTCCGATTCCAGGGCCGCGAGAAGACGATCGCGCAGGTCGCCGGGCAGGATGTCCGCGAGGCCCGGCGCCAACTGAAAGAAGACGAGGGCGAAGCCGACGAGCACCACCACGGCGAGCGCAAGCGCTCCGCCCCAGATCCGTCTCGACCAGCGGGTCTCGGAGGAGA
>CAWUOA010000610.1:0-2162 GCA_963923225.1 uncultured Planctomycetaceae bacterium | reverse complement strand
AGCAGCGCCGAATGCCATCCGGGCACCTCGACGCCGCAGAGGCGGGCGAAGACGAGCAGGGCCACCGCGGTCGAGATCGTCCAGGAATAGAGGGCATCCGCGATCGGCCCGAGGATGCCGCGCTCCTTGAGGCGGATGCCTGGCACGCTGTAGAGCACGAAGAGGAGGAGCTCGAGCCCCAGAAGCAGCCACACCGCGGGCGTGGTCGGCATCCATCGCCAGGGGATCCAGGCGAGGAGGAGGACGGCTGCGAACGTGGCCGCGACGCGCACGGGGTGGCGGCCGGCGGCGAGGTTCGGGCTGCCGCTGGCGACGTCCTGCGCGACGTCGAACAGGTCGTTGAAGAGATGGCCGAATCCGGCGATGCCGACCGAGGCGACGAGGAACAGCCCGAGGACGCGGAGGACTTCGAGGACCGAAGGCGCCGGATCGGCCTCGGCGATCACGAGATACACCGGCGCCAGCATCACGGGCAGCTGCGTGTCCCACCAGCGGTGGGCCCGGAGGACCGTCTTGAGCCGCACCCGCCACCTCGCTGTGACCGTCGGATTCCACCGCCTTCGGCGCGTGGACGTCGACGGAACGCAGGGCCGTCGGCGAACCGAGGTAGACTACCCATCCGACGCCCGGATGGCGATCCATCGGCTCCGCTCCGCCGCCCGACGGTGGAGGACGCGCGGCGACGGACCCACGATCCCGGATACCATGACCACTCGCACGCTTCCCGATCCTTCCCCGTCCCCCGCCCCGCTCGCGGCGCGCGTCGAGCGCTGGCGGGAGCAGGTCCGCGATCTCCTCGACGCCGAGATCGCCGCCGCGCCGATTCCCGAGCCGCTCCGCGCCGCGGTGCGATACGGCTCGACCGCGGCCCCGGCGAGCCGCTGGCGGGCGGTGCTCGTGCTGGAAGTGGGACGCGTCGTCGGCGCCGATTCCGCCGCCTGCCTGTTCGCGGCGGCGGCGGTCGAGGCCCTCCACTGCGCCACGCTGTCGGTCGACGACCTCCCCTGCATGGACGACGCCAGCCAGCGCCGCGGCCAGCCCGCCATGCACCGCCGCTTCAACGAGGCGTTGGCGATCCAGGCGGCATTGTGGCTCCTCGGTCTGTCCCGATCCCTGGGGACGCGTGCGGCGACGGCCGGCGCGACGCCACCCGACGGATGCTGGGCCACGTCCGCCGCCGCCCTCGCCGCGGCCCAACAGACGACCGAGGACGCCCTTCACAGGGGGCAATTCCTCGACATGATGGGGATGCTGGGACGCGTGGACGTCGATGCGGAGGAGGTGGCGCTGCTCAAGTGCGGGCGGCTGTTCGGCTTGGCGGCGCAGGCTCCGGCATGGCTGCCGGCGTCGCGGCTGCTCGGCGCGGAACTGCAGGAGGCACTTCTGGAGTTCGGAGCCGCCGTCGGCGTCGCCTACCAGATCCGCGACGATCTCGACGACGCACGCGAGGACGAGGAGGCGGCGAGTTGGCGGGGGGCGGGCGTTCCGGGCCGCCCCACGGTGGTGGCCGCCCTCGGTCGCGACGCCGCCGCGGACCGAGTGGACTGCTTTCGTCACGCGGCGGCCCGGGCCCTCGAGCCGCTCGCCGCGGCGGGATTCGACGCCGCGGCGCTCGTCACGCTCGCCGACCGGATGCTCGGCCGGCCGGAATGAACCCGGACCGGGGCGGTCACGGCGCGGGGCGGATCGTCCGCGCGGCATCCAGACGCGCGAGGGTGTCGCGCGTCTGGCCGTCGATCGTCGATTGGACGTCGTCGGGCAGGGAGACGCGTCCGAGGTTGCTGTCGGCCCTGAACTCCGGGCGGATGGCGAGCCCGAGAGTCGCCGCGAGGGCGTCACAGCACGACGGGTGCGAGACGAGGTCCTCGTAGCGGACGACGACGAGCCTGTCGCCGAGGGCCTCCCGTGCCTCGAGGCATGATCGGTTGCGTCTCAGCCAGACGCTGGTGAACCCCGGGTAGTTCTGGACCCAGCCTTTGACGACCCACGAGTGGTAGACGTTCACCGGATCGCGGTAGGACCAGACGATCGTGAGGTCGTAATCGGCGTACTCCTCGGCGACCTCCTGCGGGGAGCGTCGCATGCTCTCCCGGACCGGCTTCAGGATCACGGTGCCCGGAAGGGCGGCGAGCGTGGCGCGGACCTCCGGTTCGGGGCGGAGG
>CAWUOA010000609.1:0-2163 GCA_963923225.1 uncultured Planctomycetaceae bacterium | reverse complement strand
ACCTTGGTCGAATCGGTCTCGTTTTGGAGGTCGCGCGGGAGCACCGACGCCAGGAACGGGTTCGTCTGGTCGAAGCCGTCCCAGGCCTCGTGGGGGGCGTTGGTTCCGTCGCCGGTGAACTCCCGGCCGTTGATGACCACCCGGCAGGAGGCGCCGGCAGGCAGGGCCTCGAAGACGCGGTTCCGCGGTTGGTTGTCGAGGGTGACGACGTACCCGCCGCCGCCGTTGCTCATGGCACGCAGGATGCGGTGGCTCGAGGGATCGCGGCCAGGTCCGAGGAGCGTCAGCACGCGCCCAGCCAGGTCGAACTCGTGGAAAGGGGGCGACATGTTCGCCAGCTGCGCCGCGTCGAGGACGAGGTTCGGCAGGACGAGCAGCGGCGACGCCTCGTAGACGGCCCCGAACGATCCGCCCGGCTGCGCCGTCCCGGAGAGCGTCTCGAAGCCGTACTTGTCGGAGAGGAGCGATTCGAACTGGTAGGTCTGGCCGAGGGCCGTGTAGCTCGTCGCCGTCGGCTTGATCGTCCCGCCGATGGCGTTCTGCGCCGGCTGGGCCAGGGAGACGTTCGGATTCTGACCCGCCGGCACGCCGCGGAGGACGCGCAGCATCACCGTGTCGAAGATCTGCGAGTGGGGCAGACGGACGTTGTCGCTGCGGAGCGAGAGCTTGGCGTAGGCCCGGGCCGTCTCGCGGGACCGCGTGGCCACGACGAGGTACGCGGCCCCGAGCATCATGAACAGCGTGAGCATGGAGAGCACGACCAGCAGCAACACGCCGCGTCTCTCGCCGTCGCGGACGCGGCCGCGCGGCGCGGATGCCTCTCCGCTCAGGGGGCGAAGTGTGTCGATCATGGTCGCTGCCTCGCGTTTCTCGGCTGCCGCTTGCCCGCGGCCGCCGACTGCCATTCCCACGTCCATCCCCGCCGCACAGGCTCCGCTCACTTCGAATACGGCCCCGGTCCCTCGAGTACCACCATCTGCTCCGCCATGCCGACCGAGTCGAGGAGGATCCGCACCGGCAGGGTGCCGGCGTCGGGTGCCCCGTCGCCGTCGGCGTCGTTGATGCCGGGCGGGGGGCTCGAGAACGTGACGTACACCGTGCCGTCGGTCGAATCGACGCTCGCCATCAAAAGTTGGCTCCAACGCATGTATTGATTCGTGGCCAGCGTCTTGTTGGGGTCGTAGATCACCGCCCCCGGCCGGACGATCTCTTTGAGCGTCCGCCCTCCGGGAATGGACGCCGGGTCGATGGTGAGCTTTGCGCCATCGAAGGTGGCCTGGACCCAGCGGGTGCCCGTGTCGGTGGTGTCGCGGTTGTGGAAGGCGATCACGGTGAGCTTGGCCTGATCTCCCGCGGCAAGCGCGGTGGTGAGTTGGTTGTCGGCCCTGGCAACGGAGAAGATGCAGGTCATGCGTCCGTTGAAAAGCCGCACGCCATTACCGTCGAAGCGATTGACTGGCGGATCGTCGGGACCGGCCCCGGGAGAAACCAGGACGTCGTCCCGGCTCTGGGCTGCTAGCTGCATCACCTGCCACGACTGGGTCCCCTGCCAGACCTGCATCCCTGCCGGATAGGCATTCGGCGACGATGCCTGGGAGTAGACCCCTGAAGGCTTGACCCATGCCCGGACCGCGTTGGGGAAATCCTGGTCAGCCAGGCCGCCGAAATGCTGCCGGACCGGATCGAAGACGATGACGGGGCCCCCTCCGACAGGATCGGTGGCGATCGAATCGGGGCGAGTCATGCCGAACGTTACGGCGTCCTGGAGGCCGTTGGCGACCATGGCGGCGGCGCGGTCGAGGATCACCGCACGGGCCGCCTGCGACTGTCCGGCGGGAACGAGCGAGACGACGCTCGTCAGGCCGACGGCGAGGATGCCGATCGAGATCAGCACCTCCATGAGCGTGATGCCCTTGCGGGCGGCGTGGACGGCCATGATCACCTCCCCCCCGCGGGCATTTCGGAACGGATCAGCGCCTGCGAGGCGACCACGTCGGCCTGGCCCGGCAGACACTCGGCCGTCTTCACCATGCCGCTGGCGGGGTCGATGCCGATCCAGTAGGAGTCGCCGTACTGCCAGTTGAAGCCTTTGGTGTCGTCCTTGCCGTCGTAGGTCGAGGCCAGCGTCGGATCGTTGGTCGCGCGGTCGACGCGGCCGACGAG
>CAWUOA010000608.1:0-2164 GCA_963923225.1 uncultured Planctomycetaceae bacterium | reverse complement strand
GGCAGCCGATAGCAGGCCGCCTCGACGGCGTTCCGCACGAGGAGCCTGTCGCCGGCCAGAGCGATCGTGTTCCACGTCTTGTCGGAGAGGGCCGGGATCGATCCGAGCTCCTCCGGGCCGTCGGGCCCCGGCCGCACGAGGACGACCGGCCCCGGTTCGGTTTGGACGACGAGGGTATCACCGGCGAGGAGCACCTGGCCATGACCGTACCGGCCGCGTTTCCAGAGCCTCTTTCCCGTCTCCGGATCGATGCAGGCGAGGATGCCGTCGTCGAGGCCGTAGACGAGGCCGTCCTTCAGGACCGGCGTGGCGAACTTGGCCTTCATGTCGCGCGACCGCCAGCGTTCCGTCGCCTGCCACGCGCCATCGTCATGCCGCCGCACGTCCAGAAGCGCGCTGCCGGTGCCGTAGCCGGTCGAGACGAGGAGACGGGAGCGGTCGATGACCAGCGGCTGGGCGCAGTTGGTGCGGACGTCGTTGGTCCAGGGAAAGGTCCAGCGAACGTCGCCCGAGACCGGATCGTGCCCGGCCAGCCCGGCGCCGTTGAAGACCAGGAGATGCGACTGGCCTCCGAGCGTGGCGAGCATCGGCGAGGCGTAGCTCGCCCGGTCACGGCCGGCCCGCAGGAGTTCCGCGCCGGTCTTCGCGTCGAACGCGGCCAGGGACCGTCCGTCCCTGCCGCTCGGAGAGACCCACACCCGCCCGTCGACGACCAACGGCGAACCGCACGTGCCGTGGGAGAGGAGCTCGCCCGAGGCCTCCGGCTCCTCCTCGGCGCCGGCGCCGGTGACGGGCGCGCGGGGAACGGCGGCCCCGGGAATCGTGTCGACGCTCCACTCGAGCCTCCCCTCGGCCGAGAGGCAGTTGAGCCTGCCGGTGGCGCCGATCGCGTAGACACGGCCGTGGGCCAGCGCCGGCGTGGCGCGAGGCCCGGGCCCGCCGAGGCTCGAGTCGAAACGGATCGGGTCGGAATGGACCCACATCTCTCGCCCCGAGTCGAGCTCGTAACAGACCACGGCCTCCCGGTCGCCTCGCTGCTCCTGGGTGATGGCGACGTTGCCCGCCACCGCGAAGCCGCCCCAGCCGGCCCCCACCGGACGACGCCATGACTCCGCCGGAGGCGAGGCCCGCCAGTCGCCGAGCCCGGCCCGCGCGACGCGTCCGTCGCGGGCCGGACCGAGATAGGAGGGGAAGTCGTCGGGGCCCGGCGGATCGGGGATCCGCGCTTCCCCGAACGCCGGGGGGGAGGCACCCTGAAGCGTGACGGCCGCCGCCGGGCGCCGCCAGGCGAACTCCACCTTCGCATCCCCGGAGAGCCCGGCGATCCGGATCAGGGCCACGAACGTGCCGAGCAGGGCGCTGAGCCCGGCGAGTACGGCCGTGCGTGCGGGAAGGCGCATCGGCCAGAGCGGCATCATGCCGAGCCAGACGACCGACAGGCTCCCCGCGACGTACAGCGCGATGGCCACGGGCCGGGCCGGCGTGTCGGCGGCGCGGAGGAGGAGAATCGCCAGGCTCGTCGCGGCGAAGAGCCCGAGGGCTCCCAGGCCGATCCGCCACCTCCCGTCGTGCGTGACGCCGCTCGGGGCGACGAACACCGCCGTCGCCGAAAACGCGGCGAAGAGCCCGAGGCACCATTGCATGGCACGGCGGTCGGGTGCGCCGACGAGCATCCCGGTGATCAGCGAATAGCCCCAAGGGTACGCCAGTGCCGCAGCGAGCAGCAGGAGCACCACGACGCCGATCACGCGCGAGGCCGGAGCCGTACGCACCTCAGCCGAGCCCCATGCAGCCGCCGGAGCCGCACTGCGGGCGGCCGCAGCCGCCGGGCATCTCCGACGCCCCGCCCGATTTCCCCTTGGCCACGTGCCCCGCCGCCACGCTCAGGAGCTTGTCGAGCTTCCGGCTCTCGCAGTGGGGGCACACGGGCTTCTCATCGCCGCGGACGAGAATCTCGAACTCTCGGCCGCAGTCCCGGCAGGCATATTCGTAGAGCGGCATGGCCGATCCCTTCGCGATGCGGACGACGTCCGGCAAGGATCCGGACCGACTGACGATGGTCCGATTCTAGCCGGCCCGGGGCCCGGGACGGGCGGGTCGATTTCGCGGCGCTGCGACGCATTTCGCCGCGCCGGGGTGGCCGTCGGCCGGCTCACCAGCCGCG
>CAWUOA010000607.1:0-2167 GCA_963923225.1 uncultured Planctomycetaceae bacterium | reverse complement strand
CCCCCCCTCCGGAGCCCCCCCGCCGATGCCCGCCTCCTCCGACACTCCCACCGGCCCGGCGCCGCTCGCGCTCGCCGCGGGGCTCGCGCGCGGAGTCCACCCCACCGCCTCCGAGGTCGAGGCGCTCGTCGCCGGCGTCCTCGACGGCACCGTCCCGCTGGACGACTTCGGGACGTTCCTCGTGGCGCTGGCCGACGCCGGCGAGACGACGGCCGAGATCGCCGGCGTGGCCGCCGCGCTGAGGACGCGCATGGTGCGCGTGCCCCACCGCCGGTCGCTCGTGGCCGACACCTGCGGCACCGGCGGCGACGGCTCGGGCACCTTCAACATCTCGACCGCCGCGGCGATCGTCGCGGCCGGCGCCGGCCTGGCCGTCGCCAAGCATGGCAACCGGGCCGTCTCGAGCCGGACCGGATCGGCCGACGTCCTCGAGCGGCTCGGCGTCCGCGTCGACGCCCCGCCCGCCACCGCGGCCGACTGCCTGGCCGAGATCGGCCTCTGTTTCTGCCTGGCCCCCGTCCACCACCCGGCGGTGGCCCGGGTCGGGGCGCTGCGCCGCTCGCTCGGCCGGCCGACGGTGTTCAACCTCGTCGGGCCGCTGATGAATCCCGCCGGCGCGAACGTGCAGGTGATCGGCGTCGGCCGGGCGGACGTGCGCCGGGCGATGGCCAGCGCCGCGATGCAGGGTGGCGCGCGGCGCGTGCTGGTCGTCTCCGCGCCGCTCGACGCCTCCGGGAGCCGATCGCTCGACGAGGTGAGCCTGTTCGGCCCCACCGACGTCATCGACGTCGGCCCGGGCGGCATGACCGAATCGCGCGTCCGGCCGGAGGACTTCGGCCTCCCCACCCGGCCGATCGAGGAGATGACGGCACTCGACGCCGCGGGGCCGGAGGAGAGCGCGGAGGCGATCCGCGCGATCCTGTCGGGTGAAGTCGGCCCGCGCCGCGAGGTCGTCGTCCTCAACGCGGCGGCGGTGCTCTACGCGGCGGATCTCGCGTCCACGCTCCCGGCCGCGCGGGCCCTGGCGGAGGCGTCGATCGACTCCGGCCGGGCCGCGGCGACGCTCGCCGCGCTGGCGGCCCGGTCCCAGGCCGTTCCCGACGGAGTTCGGACATGAAGCCGCTCGATGTCATCCAACCGGAGCCGGAGCGTCGCGGGCCGGACGACGGCTCCACGCCCCCTCCCTGCTGCGCGGGTGCCGGCGCCGCCGACGCGACGATCGCTCCCGCCGCGCGCCCCTCCTTCCGCTCCCTCGACGTGCTCACGCTCGCCGGCGAGGACACGCCGGAGGCGCCGGTGAAATCCTGCTGCGGTGGCGCGGACGCGGTGCCGGAGAAGTCCTGCTGCTCGGGCACGGGCGCGGCGGCCCCCCGGCAGGCATCCGCCGTGAAGCCCTGCTGTGCACAGGCCGACGTGGGGGAGTTCGGCTGGACCTGTCCGATGCACCCGCAGGTGACGAGCACCACCCCGGGCGCCTGCCCGATCTGCGGCATGGCGCTCGAACCGGTCGGGCAGTCGGCGGACGCCGCCGACAGCGCGGGGGCGCTGCGTCGCCGGACCTGGATCTGCGGGATCCTCGCGGCGGTGCTGATGGCGGTGGCGATGGCCGGCATGGCCGGCCATGGCGCGAACGTCGAGGGCCAGGGGGTTCTCGCGCGGTTCGTCCGCTTCGCCGGAGGGGCGTGGGGCAATTGGCTGCAACTGGCCCTCGCGACGCCGATCCTCTTCTGGGGCGGCCGGACGATTCTCGCCGGTGGGCTCGAGGGCTTCCGCCGCGGCCGCCCGGGGATGTTCTCGCTGATCTCGCTCGGCGTCCTCGTGGCCTGGGGCGTGAGCGTCGTGGCCACCGTCGCTCCCGGCATCTTTCCCGAGGCCTTCCGCCGCCACGACGGCAGCGTGGAGGTGTTCTTCGAATCGGTGGGGATGATCGTCGTGCTGGTCCTCGTCGGCCAGCTCCTCGAGACCCGTGCCCGACGCGGCACCACCGCCGCGATCCGGGCGCTGCTCGACCTCTCGCCGCCGACGGCCGAGCGGGCCGACGACGGCGCGGTCGTCCCCCTGGCCACGGTGAGGCGCGGCGACCGGCTCCGCGTCCGCCCCGGCGGCAGGATCCCCACCGACTCGACGGTCCTCGAGGGGGAATCGACCTGCGACGAGGCGCTCCTCA
>CAWUOA010000606.1:0-2171 GCA_963923225.1 uncultured Planctomycetaceae bacterium | reverse complement strand
GTCTTTCCGCTCCCCGGGATGGTGATGTTCCCCCACGTCATGCAGGCGCTGCACATCTTCGAACCGCGCTACCGGGCGATGCTCGAGGACGCCCTCTCCGACGACCGGCTCATCGCCATGGCCACCCTCTCGAACGCTCCCGGGGACGACGCGGCGCGGCCCGCGCTCGAGCCCGCGGCCTGCCTGTGCCGCATCGCCACCAGCCAGCGGGCTCCCGACGGCACGTCGAACATCCTCCTTCTCGGCGTGCGGAGGCTCACGCTCGGCGCGGAGCGGCCTCCGATCCGTCCCTTCCGGGTCTTCGAGGCCGAGATTCTCGAGGACGTCGAGCCGGCGGTTGCCGAGGGCGCCGCCGCGGGGCTGCAGCAGGATCTGCTCGCCGCGTTCCGGCGCACGCTCCCCGAGATCCCGCAGGCCCGCGAGCAGCTCGACCAGCTCCTCGCCGCCGACCTCTCGCTCGGCATGCTCGCCGACATCGTCGCCTACTCGCTCGATCTCGACGTCCGTTGGAAGCTCCGGCTCCTCGCCGAGCCCGACGTCGTCCGGCGAACCCGGCTCCTCGTGCAGGCGCTCTCCCAGCGGTCGGCGCGGAAGCCGCGCCCCTTCCCGCCGCCGTTCAGCCGCAATTGACCCCGGCCGTGCTCCGAGCGGTCCGCGGGCCGCGCGGGACGACGGCTTGGTACACTGCGGCCATGAGCATCCCCCCATCGGATCACGAATCCTGCGCCGCGGACGACCCCGAGGCCCTCGCCGCGCGGGCCTCCCACGGCCGCCACGTCGACCAGCCGCGCATCGAGCGCGCCGTGCGGGAGATTCTCCTGGCGGTGGGCGAGGATCCCGACCGGGAGGGGCTGCTCCAGACGCCCGCACGGGTCGCGCGGATGTACGCGGAGCTCTTCTCCGGGCTCCACCAGGATCCGCGGATCCACCTCCGCACCGCCTTCACCGAGAAGTACGACGAGGTCGTCCTCGTCCGCGACATCGCCTTCCACAGCGTCTGCGAGCACCACCTCCTCCCTTTCATGGGGCGCGCCCACGTGGGGTACATCCCCGACGGCCGTGTTCTGGGCCTGAGCAAGCTGGGGCGGATCGTGGAGGTGGTGGCGCGGCGGCCGCAGGTGCAGGAGCGGCTCACCGAGACGATCGCCGACCTGCTGGTGGAGGAACTGGGGGCGAAGGGGGTGGCGGTGGTGGTCGAGGCGGTGCACACCTGCATGACCATCCGCGGCATCCGCAAGCCGGGGAGCGAGTGCGTCACGTCGGCGATGAAGGGGCTCTTCCGCTCCAACGTCTCGAGCCGCGCCGAAGTGCTGTCGCTGATCTACGGTCGCCGCTCCTCCTGACGCCGCCGGCCCCGCCATGTCGATGCTCGTCGATTTCCTCTGCCGTTTCGGCTTCGGCCTCTCCCTGGGGCTGGTGTGCACCCCGGCGCGGCTGGTCCCTTCCGGCTTCTACCGGGTCAACATCCTGGTGGTGATGGGGCTGGCGACCTTGGCCTCCCTGGCCGCCCGCGGCTCGGTGCCCTCGGCGGCGGCCTGGATCCTCGCCGCCGTCGCGGCCGTGATCGCCTGGATCGGCAGCGTCGCCTGGCTCGCCGAGCGGCGCGGCGCGGGGCTCGTCGCCTGTGCCGCGACGGGGCTGGCGATGGGGGCCGCCACCGCGGCGGTGGCGGCGTTCGTCCCCGGAGTCGAGCCCGGGCCGTTGCCGGCGGTCCGCCACCTCCTCTCCGGGGCCGTCGTCGGTCTCGCCGTGCACGCGATGCTCCTCGGCCACTGGTACCTCAACGCGCCGGGGATGAGCGTCGAGGCGCTGCGGCGCTCGATCGACGTGGCGCTGGTGGTGTGGGCGGTCCAGCTCGGCGTGACGCTCCTGGCGACGATCGCCGGGGGAGCATCCGCCGCGGGAGGCTCCCAGACGGCGCTGGCCCTCGGTGCCCTGCGGTGGCTGGCCGGACTCGTCGGGCTCCCCGTACTCCTGTGGATGAGCCGCGAGACGCTCGCCATTCCCAACACCCAAAGCGCCACCGGTATCCTCTACGTCGCCTGCCTGGCGGCGATCGTCGGCGAGCTCAGCGGCCAGCTCCTCGCCGCCTCCGGCTGACGCCCGCCCCGCCCTCCCTGACCGTCTCCTGCCGACCCCACGAGCCCGCCATGCAGATCGGCTACACCTGC
>CAWUOA010000605.1:0-2179 GCA_963923225.1 uncultured Planctomycetaceae bacterium | reverse complement strand
TAGTAGGCCCGCAAGGTGTCGCTCGAGCGGGCCGGCGGAGTCCAGAAAAGTTCCTCCCGCTCGTATTCTGCGTATGCGTGGATGGCCCGGACGACACACCCACGGCTCTGGAGCTCCCAGAAGACCTGCCGCAGGGCATCGCGAGTTCTCTGCAGATGACGGGAGAACCGCGCCGGAGCGGTCGGGTCGGACAGGAGCGAGGCGCCGCGCCACATGTCGTTGACGGAGTACTCCATGAGCCAGAGCTTGGGCAGGTCGGGCATCGATCGGAGGCGATCGAGGACGAGGAAGCTGGACTGAAACGACCCGACTCCCCCGAGGAGGATCGTCGTCGGGTCGACCGGGCGACGACCGCACGCCCGGCTGATCAACCCGAAGAGGTGCGGCGCATAGCCATCCCGCTGGATGGAGACGCTCGATCCGATCACGCCGACACGAATGACGTCGTCATCCCCGAACAACGCCGAGATCGGATTGGGCAGCATGTTCGATTCGGGCCTGAGGCCGGGCCTGTCCTTCAGCCGACGAACGGCCGGCGACGGTCGAGGAGCCCGAGAACGCCCATCAGGAGGGCGAGCACCTTTCCCATGCCGGCAGGGTCCACCTCCGGCACCCCGCCCGAGGCTTCGGCCCGGAACAGTCCCCGCTCCGTCCCCTGGTAGAGCACGCCGGAGGGACTGATCATGTTCACCATCTGCAGGGGGTTGTCGCCGAGCGCGGAGCCGTACGCGGTGCTGCTCATCACGGCCCCGGTCGTGGGATCCACCGTGATCAGACTGTACTCGCCGGTCGCCGTATCGAGGCCGACGGTGTAGATGAGATTGTCGAACAGCGACAGACGCGGCTCCGCGGCCGAAACGACCGACGTGCTGTCCCATACCGTGACCAGGCCGCTGCCGTCCGGGAGCACGTCGATCCGCTGCATGCCCCCCACGAACGGCGCCGACGCGGGGATGCTCGTGCCGCTCTCGGCCGACGCCGGATACGGATAGCCGTAGGTGCTGGGATAGAAGATGCTGCTGCCGACCGCGATCGCGGCGTCCTCGTTGCCGCTGTTGACCCCGGAGGTCAGAAACGGCACGGAACCGATCAAGACCCCCGTCTCCGCGTCGTAGACCAGGACGTTTTCCTGGGGGGATGCGTTGTCGGTGATCGTCAGGTATTCGTAGCCGGTCGCTGGCCCGAAGAACACCGGCGTCGCGCCTGTGCCCCAGCTCAACTGTCCGGGCTTCCGCGCGGCGCCACGGTCGTAGGCCTGCCGCCAGACCGCTTCCGGACCGTTCTGCCCCGACTCGAACAGATAGAGGGCCGACGTCGAAGCCACCGCCACCCCCGTCGGCGACGAGGAGATGCTGTTGGCGACCTGTTCACCGTCGGGCAGCGTGAACGCCGATGTCTGGTTCGTCGTCGGATCGTAGTACCCGACGACCGCCCCGGACGTGGCCGACGTCCCCTGGGCAGTGGCGAACCAGACGCGCCCCTGGTAGTCGGGCACGAGCCCCACGACGTCCGGATAGCCGATCTGCACCGATGACTCGACCGTCAATTGCCACGATCCCCCGGACTGCTGGGAATGCGAGATCCGCTGCAGCTCGCCATCGGCATTGACCAGCACCAGCCTGTCGTCGTCGTCGAGGTAGGAATAGATCCCGCCCGCCAGATCGCTCGTCGTCGATTTCACGAGCTTCATCTCCGCCAGTGGATCGAGCGTGGTCGGGTCGAGCAGGTAGACGTAGGGCGTCTGGTCGGACCACTTGGTGGCCACCGACACGATCAGGCCGTCGTCGCCCATGAGAATCGTGGGAAAGACGGCGTCGAAGCTCCTGCCGGTGATCGAAACGGCCGCCGACCCAGGACCGGCGCTCGTGGTGGCGTCGGACGAAGCCGAGTTGGCATGCATCGTGGCGGTGCCGGCTGGACCCATGAACCCGTTGGGGGGAGGAAGCGTCTGCGCCGAGGCCGCGACCGTCGCCAAGGAGAAGATCGTCCCGAGGACGGATCGCGTGCTGGAGGTCATGCTTCTTCGCTCGCTGCAATGAGGTGATGGGGTGGTCACGGGCGGGTTCGTCAGCCGGCGGGGGCCAGTTCGTAGCACACGACCTCGTCGGCGTTGCGGAGATACAACCGGTCGTCGACGACCACCGGATGGTTCCACGTCTTGCCGCCGAGCGCCTCGATC
>CAWUOA010000604.1:0-2182 GCA_963923225.1 uncultured Planctomycetaceae bacterium | reverse complement strand
GGGAATCGACGCACCCGTGAAACCAGCCCGAGCGTAGGCCCCCCGGCACGCCGCCGCCAGGGGCCTCGGCCGAAGGGCGGCGGATCGCTCCCGACCGACTGGCCGACGCGGGCCACCGCCGTCGGTCACTCGCGCGGAGACTCGCCCCGGATCACGCCCTGAATCGGTGCCCGGGAGGGATCCGCCTCGAGCTTGCGGATGATCGCCAGACCGGTGACGAGGATCTCCTTCTGTCGCCGGCCCTCTTCATCGAGCGAATCGCCACCGGTGAGGCGGTCGACGAGCCCCGCGAGTCCATCGGCCGACTTGCGGTATTCCGCGTAGAGCTCGTCGACCGCCTTCTTCAATTCCGCTCGCAGCAGCGGCGCACTCTCGGCGACGAGGGCGTCGACCTTCGCGTCGTCCTCCAGATCGATGCCTTCGGCACGGGCCCTGGCGAGCGACTCCGCGAGCATCCCGGAGACGAGCGTGTACACGCGCTCCTCGAGATCGGCGATGTGGCCGTCGAATTGGGACGCGAGATAGTCTCCCGCGCCGCGGACGATCTGGGGAGGCGCGTCGAGCGCGAGCTTCTCCGCCTGATCGAGCACGGCCGGAGCCTCGGCCACCAGACGCTCGCCGACACGTCCGACCTCTTCCTCGAGCCTCGGCTCGAGCGTGGCGGAGACGAGTTCCACCAGCACGTCGGGTTCGGCGAACTGGCGGATCGTCGAATGGAGCCAGGCGAGGTAGCCGCCCACGCCGAGGAGGACCGCCCCCAGCACCAGACCCGTGAGGAGCTTTCGGGAGCCTGCCGACCGGGCCGTGGACTCGAGTCGGTGCGTGAGACGGGCGATCTCGTCGGCGAGACTGCCGGGACGATCGGAAGGGGCGGGGGTGGCCATGGTCGCGGTACCTCGTTCGTCGGGAGCGGTCGTTCGGGCGTCGATGGGCAGGGAACGAAAAACGTTCAACCGGCTCCCGCCGGCGTCTCCGGGGAGACTTCGGGGGCGGCGGGCGGCGCGTCCGCCGGCGGTTGCTCGGCGGGGGAAGCGGACGGCGGCGGGTCCCCGACTTCGCCGTCGGTCGCCGGAATGGCACGCCGGCTCTTGGGCACCGCGGTCGGTGCGGCGACCCCTTCGGCGGCGCCACTCGGAGCAGGCGTGGAAGCCTCGTCGTCGGTCGGCCAAGCCTCCACCGCCGCGTCGATCGAGCCGAGCACCGCTCGCATGAAGCGCTTCTGCAACCGCGACTCCGGTTCCTTGACCGCCTCGTCGATCGGAAGCTTCTCCAACAGGGCCGACAACCTCGCTCGCTCGCGTCCGATCGTCGCCTCGATCTCCTCGCCGAAGCCGGCGCCCTCCTCGATCAAACCCTGGTGGAGTTTCTTGGCGATCGCTTCCGCACGCTGTTCGGTGAGCGAGGGGAAGTCGCGACGGATGTCCTCGGAGAGCCTGGCGGCGACGCGGCCGACCGCGGCGTCCGTCCGGTCGCGCACCATCTTTTCGGTGTCGGCGGCGAACGTCTGCGCCTCGGCCGCGATCTTCTCCGAGAGGTCCGGCCAGATTTTCTGGCCGCGCTCGATCGCCAGATCCCCGTAGGCGGGAACCGCGCCGAGCACCTCGTCGGTGAGCTTCTGGCCGAGCGGCGGACCGATCGCCTCGAGCTTGCGCTGCAGCGACGCCTCCACGCGCTCGGCGGTCAATTGACGCTCGAGCGTCTTCCAGAGGTTCCAGCCGAAGGTCGCCGCCATGGCCAAGAGGCCGCAGGTGGCGCCGGCGAGCAACAGCCGCGTGGTGCGGTTGGCGGCCTCGATGCGATCGAGCCTGGCACCGCAGTCGCGGATCGCCGCGGCGAGCCGATCGTGCGAGGCGTCGTCGCCGGAACGAGACTGATCCATGGACATCCCCCTTCCCTCGTCGTGGATTCGACGCGTCGCGGTGCCGTGAACCGGCGTCCGCTCCGTTCCCCCTCGGGACCGCCCCTGCGGTCCTTACCCCGCGACAAGCATACCCTCGGCACAAACCCCCTCCAAAGGGGTGCATTGCCTCGAACGCACAACCCCTCACCGGAGTGGTGGGTTGCTCCCCGGCGCTCGCTCACGCCCGGCGCAGGCGGTCGAGGAGCACGGCGCCGAGGATCACCAGACCCAGCACGACGCGCTGCGTGTAGCTCTCGATGCCGAGGAGGTTCATGCCGTTTT
>CAWUOA010000603.1:0-2186 GCA_963923225.1 uncultured Planctomycetaceae bacterium | reverse complement strand
CGAAGCCGTTGCCGTTGATCGAGGAGTAGGTGACCACGACCTTCTTGTTGTGGTCTTCCTCGTAGCCCGGCGCCGGGTATTCGTACATGCAGTAGACGTGGTCGTCGATCTCGCGATCGGCCGGGAAGATGCTCCGGTTGCCGACGGCGGTGACGGTGAGCGGCTTGACCTTCTTCCCGTCGCCGTGCATGGCGGAGACGAAGATCCCCGCCGCGTCGAGCTGGTGGCTGCCGAGCTCGGCCATCAGGCCGCCGCCGGTGCGGTTCCAGAGCCGCCAGCGGATCAGCTCCTCCAGCGGCGTCCGCGTGCTGCCGTCGCCGAGGGTCATCTGCGAGTAGCCGAACTTCGCCGCGTCGACGTCCTTGTCGAGGATCTGGGCCTCCATCTGGGCGATCTTCTTCTGCAGGCCGTCGATGTCGGAGGGCTTCGCGTTCTCGAGGTCCTTCTTCCAGCCGGCGAGCTTCTTGAGCGACCCGTCGTCGCCCGGCATCGGCGGCTTCCAGGAATCCTTCCCCGGGAGATTGCCGCGGTGCCACTGGGCCCGGATCGAGTGCAGGTCGCCGATGAGCTTCGCCTTGCCGATCGTGTGGACGGCGTTGTCGTAGAGGATGCTGTAGTGCCGCTGGTGGCCGGTGGCGAGGAGCTTGCCGGTCTCGCGCGACACCCGCCCCATCTCCTTGCACTCGTGGATCGAGTGCCCCATCAGCTTCTCGGTGAGCACGTGCTTGCCGGCCCGCATCGCCTTCACCGCCGCGGGGGCGTGGAGGTGCAGCGGCAGGGCGATGACGACCGCCTCGATGTCGGGGTCGGCGAGGAGCTCCTCGTAGGCCCCGTAGATCTTGACGTTCTTCCGGGCCTCGTCCTCGCTCTTCCAGCCGTACTTCGCCATCAGGCCGGGGCGGGCGGTGTTGGCGCTGGGGCTCGAGACGTCGCCGTGGAAGGCGCGGAAGACGTTGTAGGGACGGATGTCGGCGATGGCGACGACCTGCAGGTAGTCGGGGGTGTGGGCCCCGAGGAGCACGCTCCCCTCGTCGCCGGTGCCGAGGAAGCCGACGCGCAGCGGGTTGCCGACGCTGCGGCCGTAGCCGAAATAGAGCGAGCCGAGGCCCGCCCCGGCGGCCAGCCCCGCGGCCACGGTGCCGCCGAGGAAGTCGCGCCGCGTCATCTCCACGACGTCGCGGAAGTTGTCCTTGCCGATCTGCTTCTGCGATTCCGTCAGGTTCATCCACGCACCTTCACTGGTTTTCGGCCGCACCACGAGGCACAGCAACTCTTGAGGAAGTAGTCGAGCCCGCTCCAGCCGCCGAGGGGCATGCAGGCGATGACGAGAAGGGCGGCGATCTCCACCCATTGATCGTAGGTGGCGATGGCGCCGGGCACCCAGAAGGGCTGGGCGGCGACGACGCTCGCCAGGAAGAACACGCCCCCCATGGCGTTGAACTTCACGAGGAGGCCGACGACGAGGCAGGCTCCGATCGTGACCAGCGACCAGGCGACGAAGCGGTCGGCTTTCCAGAGCTTGGAGGGCTCCTTGGTGGCCGCCACCTTCGACAGCTGCTCGCGCGAAAGCGAGGCATCCCAGTCGACCACGAGCTTGGCGCCGATCGCGTCGGCCTCGCGCGACCACCCCGCCACCTTGCCGGCGAGCTCCTTGCGCTGCTTGGCGACCCGGTCGCGGGCGAAGGGGATCTCCGCGGACGACTTCTGCCCCTCGGCGTTCCGCAGCCGCTGGATCTGGAGGCGGTAGTCGACGAGATCCTCGCCCCACGAGGCGACCGAATCCTCGAGCGCGGCGGCCGCGGCGTCGAGCGCGGCCTTGGCGGCGGCCTGCTGGTCGGGGGCCAGGGGGGCGGCCTTCTCGCGGCGGGCGAGGAGCGATTCCCAGCCGGCCCGCACGCTCCGCTGCCAGTCGGCGGCCGATTCCTGCACGTCGCGGCCGTCGACGCGGCCGAGGGTCCCCGACCAGTCGCCAGCCTGCGGAATCTCGGAGCGGTACCAGTCGGCCAGCGGCCCCACGGCGGCCTTGCGGAAGCCGACGCTCGACCAGGAGGGGTCGCGGAGGTGCGAGAGGCCCTCGAGGAAGAAGTGCATGCCGACGACGATCCGCAACAGCGAAAGCGCCGCCACGGCGAGAACGGTCGAACGCATCGCGATGCTGGCCCCCTGGCAAGGAAACGAACCCCGGA
>CAWUOA010000602.1:0-2189 GCA_963923225.1 uncultured Planctomycetaceae bacterium | reverse complement strand
GATCAGCATCGCGCTGGGCGATTGACCGGCAGCCACCCCTCCACACCATTCCACCGGAGACCATGACCATGGTCCGTTCCTCGTTCCTTCGGATGCACCTCCGCGCCGCGACGGCCTCCCTGGCCCTCACCGGCTTCCTCGCACCTTCCGCGAGTGCCGCCGACGACGCTCCCCGCCCCACCCCGGTCACCCGGCCGGCGATGAAGCGGATGCTCGAGGACATGAAGGCCAGGAAGGAGCGGATCCCGCTTCCGGAGGTTTCGGCGGCCGAGAAGGAGGCGGCGGGGGAGGATGCGACGGCGCTGTCCTACGAGAACCGGCTCCGTGCCCTCTACCTGCCCGGCACGGAGCTGCGCGGGTATCTGGGCTTCGGCGGCACGGCGCCGCGTCGGCCCGGTGCCCCCGCGCCGAAGGTGGTCATCGAGCCCGATCCGGCGGTGACGCTCGATTACGGATTCAAGACCCGTCTTTTCTGGATCGCCTCGCGGGCCAACAACTGCCAGTACTGCCTCGGCCATCAGGAGTCGAAGCTCCTCGCCGTCGGCATGACCGACGACGACCTCGCCCGCCTCGACACCGACTGGAGCGGCTTCCCGGCGAAGGAACAGGCGGCATTCACGCTCGCCCGCAAGCTGACCCTCGCCCCCGGCAGCGTCACCGACGACGACGTGAAGGCGTGCCTCGCGCACTTCACGCCGAAGGAGGTGATCGAGATGACCCTCTCCGTCGGCGGCAACAACGCCATCAACCGTTGGAAGGAGGGGATCGGCGTCCCCCAGGCGGCCAACGGCGGCAACTCCGGCCACGCCCAGACCGGCCCCGGCGGCGTCCACTCCTACCTCACCGCCACCGCGGACGCCTTCGCGGCGAAGCCCTCCGCCGTGATCGTGCCGGGCAGTCCGACCGGGGGCGAGGGGCTCGTCGCCACCGCCGCGCCGGCGCCGCTTCCTTCGACCGAGGAGATGGCGCGGGGGCTCGCCGCCGCCCGCACGCGGAAGAGCCGTCTCGCCCCGGTCGACGAGGCGAAGGCCCGCGGCATCCTCGGCGACCTCGCGCCCGAGGGCCCGATTCCCGGCTGGATGCGTCTCCTGGCCTGGTTCCCCGCCGCCGGCCCGCGGATGGTGAAGGCCTTCGAACTGACGGCGGCGGCGCCGGGGCTCGCGCCTGCCGATCAGGCGCGGATCGCCTGGACCGTCGCCCGGCGCAACCGGGCCTGGTACGCGCTGGCGCTGGCGGAGAAGCGGCTCCGTGCCCTCGGTGCCGACGACGCGGAAATCGCCGATCTCGCGGGGGAGCGGAAGACCCTTTCCACCGCCGAGCGAACCCTGCTCGTCGTCGCCGACACGCTGGCCGCGAGCCCGGTGGCCTGCACCGACGCGATCTTCCGCGAGGCCCTCGAGGCGACGAGCCCGGCGACGATGACGCGCGTCGTCCACGAAGTGGCGATGCAATCGCTCTTCGACCGCTTCACCGAGGCCGCGGGGTTGCCCGTCGACTGAAACGACGCACGGCACTTCGGCCGGCCGTGATGGCGATCCCCATGGCGACCAGCGCGCAGGTCGCCGGCTCCGGCACGGTGACGATGCGGAACGTGCCGGCCGCCTCGTCGAACGACAGGGCACTGCCGTCGCCGGCCAGCGCCGACCAGACGTCGCCGACGCGGCCGAACGAGAGGCTCCCGTAGCTCCCCTCGGCCGTCACGGCGGCGAAGTGTCCGCTCGCGCCGCCGCTGAAATGAAAGAACTCGAACGTGGTGTCCCCGTCGAAGGCATTGCCGACATCGACGACCAAGGTTCCGCCGAGGACGGTCGCCCCGGAGACGTCGACGGCGTCGTACTCGGTTCCGCGATCCGCTCCGGTGATCTGCATGAACGTCTGGCTCGAGGAAGTCAGGGACAGCGAGCCGACGGTGAGGAGGCCGGGGCTGTTGCCGGGAGAGAGCGTCCCGTCGACGGTCACGTCGCCGCCGATCGTGCCGCTGCCCCCCAGGGTGCCGTCGGCGCCGACCGAGACGTCGCTCTGCGTGAGTTGGCCGTTGACGAGCATCGTCCCCAGGTCGACGGAGGTCGAGCCGAGGAAGGTGTTCAGGCCACCGAGTTCGAAGACTCCGGTGCCCACCATCGCCAGCCCTCCGTCGCCGCCGATCCCGGCGGTGAGCCCGAAGGTGGAGGTGGTGTCGACGACGATCG
>CAWUOA010000601.1:0-2195 GCA_963923225.1 uncultured Planctomycetaceae bacterium | reverse complement strand
CGCCTCCGGCTCGATCGTCACCGCCACGCTCTTGTAGGCGGGGGTGCGGGAGAGCGGGTCGGCGGTCTTCGGCACCAGCACGTTGCTCTCGGGGTAGTACATCGCGACGGCGCCGGGGCGGATCTCGGGATATGCCGACACCACCACGCCGCGCATCGTGCCGGCGGCGCTCTTCACGGTGCAGCGGCCGCCGTCGACGAGACCGAAGCGGGCGACGTCGTCGGGATGGATGAGGACGATGTCGCGCCGCGACTGGTTGCGGTACAGATCCTCCTCCTCGTAGACGACGGTGTTGAACTGCCCCTCGCTGCGGATGGTCATCAGCAGGAGCCCGTCCGGGGCGGGGGGCAGATCGTGGACGAAGAGCGTCGCCCGGCCGTCGGCGGTGGGGAACTTCGGCGCGGCCAGGGCCCGGCCCGGAATCGAGAATTCCTTCTTCGTCTCGTCGATCGTGGCGATCGCCTCGAGCCCCGGCACGATCCGGGCGATGGCTCGGCGGATCGTGCTCGTGTGGCGCATCTCGCGCCAGTCGAGCACCTCACCGCCGCTGCCGGTCACCGTCGGCCCCAGCACGCGTTCGGCCAGGTCGGCGATCACGTCGACCTCGGCCCGCGGCCCCTCGTGGCGGCGCGGGCCGCCGTCGGAGAGCCGCACGTAGCTGAACATGCTCTCCTGCGTGGAGGGCTCCGGCTCCTCGTCGCGGGCGAGCACCGGGAGGATGATCGTCTCCTCCTTGCCCAGGCCGCCGGCGTGGCCGGTGTTGAGCGTGGTGCTCATCGTCACCACGGTGTCGCACTTGGACAGCGCCCGGCCGGCGTACTCGGCGTCGGGGCTCGCGCCCCACAGGTTGCCGCCGAGGCAGAAGGCGAGGCGCATTCGCCCCTCGTCGGCCGCGTCGAGGCACTCGAGGGTGTCGTAGCCTCGCGTCGTCGGGAGCGTCACCCCCCAGGTCTCCTCGAGACGGCGGAAGATCGCGTCCTTGAGCTGGGGCGTGACGCCGACGGTGCCGAGGCCTTGGATGTTGGAGTGGCCGCGGATCGGCTGCAGCCCCGCGCCGGGCTTGCCCACCATCCCGCGCGCCAGCGCCAGCGCGCAGATCGCCTGCACCGTCGCCCCGCCGTGGAGGTGGTGCGTGACGCCCATCGTCCAGGCGAAGACGGCGCGCTGGCATTTCGCGTACTGCTCCGCCACGTCGTCGATCTCGCGCTTGGCGACCCCCGACTTGGCGACGATCTCGTCCCAGGAGAGCCCGTCGAGCCGCGCCGCCAATTCCGGCCAGCCGTGCGTGTGCTCCGCCAGGAAGCGCTCGTCCGAGGCGCCGAGCTCGCGCACGCGCTTGAGGAGGCCGTAGACGAGCGCCAAGTCGCCGCCGACGTGCGGCTGCACGTAGGTGCTCGCGATCCGCGACCCGAAGAGGAGGCTCACCGGATCGCTCGGCACGGCGAACTTGACCAGCCCCGTCTCCACGATCGGGTTGACGACGATCACCTTCCCGCCGCGGCGTCGCACCGTCAGCAGCGTGCGCATCATCCGCGGATGGTTGCTCGCCGGGTTGCCGCCGATGAGGAACACGCAGTCGGACTTCTCGAGGTCCTCGAGCTTCACCGTCCCCGCGCCGGTCCCCAGCACGCTCGCCATCCCCACGCCGCTGGCCTGGTGGCAGTAGAAGGAGCAGTTGTTGACGTGGTTGGTGCCGTAGAGGCGGGCGAAGAGCTGGAGGAGGAACCCGGCCTCGTTGCTCGAGCGGCCGCTGAAGTAGAAGAAGGTCTCCTCCGGGCTCGCCCCCTTCATCCGCCGCGCGATCCGCGCGAGCGCGTCGTCCCAGGAGATCGGCTCGTAGTGCTGCTTCCCCTTCTCGAGAAGCATCGGCTGCACGAGCCGGCCGGAGTGCTCCATCTGGTAGGGGGAGAACTTGCGGAGCTGCGCGAGGGAGTAGGTGGCGAAGAACTCGGGCTTCACCGCCCCCTGCATGTCGGCCACCATCGCCTGGAACGACTTCTTGCAGACCTCGGGGAAATGGCCCCCCTCGTTGACCATGCCCCCCGACTGGCCCCCCATGCCCAGCGCGCAGGTCTTGCAGGCGTTGCGCGAACGCATCGCCTTCCAGAGCTTCCAGAAGCCCCCTGCCTCGCGGGCCTTCTTGAAGGTGTAGCGGACAGCCCGCCACCCGCCGCCGTTCCTCACTCGCATGTCGC
>CAWUOA010000600.1:0-2197 GCA_963923225.1 uncultured Planctomycetaceae bacterium | reverse complement strand
AAGGGGCGGATGTTCGTCAACCGCGAGAAGTGCACCGGCAAGCCGATCGAGGAGAACTGGGACAAGGACCAGTTCACCGACGCGGACGTCCAGAAGCTCTACAAGGGGAAGCCCTTCGAGGGGCACAAGCAGAACTTCTACCGCTGCATCCGCGAGGGGGGATTGCCCGTCTCCGACGTCTACAGCCACATCATCGCGATGAACACCTGCCACCTGGCGAGCATCGCCGGCCGCCTCGGCCGCAAGATCACGTGGGACCCGGCGGCCGAAAGAATCGTGGGGGACGAGCAGGCCGCCTCGTTCGCCGCCCGCACCCCGCGGAAGGGTTTCGAGATCGCGCGGGTCTGACATGCCCTCGATCGTGGATCACGACGGCCGGACCCGGGCCCGATTCGGCGGCCGGGTCCGGCCGTGCTCCGCGCGGAAAGCGATCCCGTGCCGGGCCGCGATCCGCGCGGTCGTCCTCCTGACGCTCGCCGCGCTCGTCCCCCCGTCCACCGCGGCGGCCGCCGACGCGCCGCGGTGGAACATCCTCTTCCTCTTCGCCGACGACTGGGGCCGCTACGCCTCCTGCTACGCCGCGGCCGACCGGGCCGCCGGCGTCGATCGGCCCGGCCTGTGCGACGTCGTGAAGACCCCGCACGTCGACCGGCTCGCGCGGGAAGGCGTGCTCTTCCGCCACGCCTTCGTCGACGCCCCTTCCTGCACCCCCTGCCGCAGCGCCCTCCTCTCCGGCCGGGCGTTCTTCCGCTGCGGGCAGGGCGCGATCCTCCAGGGGGCCCGGTGGGACGACTCCATCCGCTCCTTTCCCCTGGCGCTCGCCGACGCCGGCTACGCGATCGGCAAGTGCGGGAAGGTGTGGAGCCCCGGCACCCCCGTCGACGCCCCGTTCGGCGGGCAGGCCCACGCCTTCGAGCGCGCCGGGATGCGGGCGAGAAACTGGTCGGAGTCGGCGACGAAGCTCGTCGACGAGGGGCACGGCACCGAGGAGGCCCACGCCATCCTGGCCGCCGAGGTGGCGGCGAACTTCGACGCCTTCTTGGACTCCGTCCCCGCGGGCACCCCCTGGCACTACTGGGCCGGCACCACCACCACCCACCGAGCGTGGGTCGCCGGCTCGGGGAAGCGATTGTGGGGCATCGATCCCGACGCCCTCGCCGGCCGTCTCCCCGCCGCGCTCCCCGACGTGCCGGAGGTGCGGGAGGACGTGGCCGATTACCTCGGCGAGGTGCAGGCGGTCGACCGCACGCTCGGCGCGCTCCTGGCCCGGCTCGAGGCCCGCGGCGAGCTCGACCGCACCCTCGTCGTCGCCGCCGGCGACCATGGCATCCCCGGCGTGCCGCGCGGCAAGTGCAACCTCCACGATCTCGGCACGCGGGTGACGCTCGTCGCACGGGTGCCGGGGGGCGCTGGCGGCCGCGTCGTCGACGACTTCCTCACCCTCGCC
The DNA here is from genome assembly GCA_963923225.1 of uncultured Planctomycetaceae bacterium. GTDB lineage: Bacteria > Planctomycetota > Planctomycetia > Pirellulales > UBA1268 > QWOP01. The sequence continues at coordinate 750 of CAWUOA010000600.1, read as the reverse complement.
GACCTGGCCCCCACGTTCGCCGCGGTCGGCGGCACGGCGCTGCCGAACGAGGAGTCCGGGCGGCCCCTGCACGGCCGCAGCCTGCTGGCCCACCTCACGAGCCGTGATTCGGGCCGCATCGCCCCCGAGCGAAGCGCGGTGGTCCTCGGCCGCGAGCGGCACGTCGCGGCCGCCCGCGCGGGCAACCTCCCCTACCCTTCGCGCGCCCTCCGCACCGACGACTGGCTCTACGTGCGGAACTTCGCCCCCGACCGCTGGCCGATGGGGCAGCCGGTTCCGGAGGACGACGAGGCGACGGCCGAACGGGCCACTCCCGAAGCGATCGCCAGCGACACCCACGCCGCCTATCCCGACATGGACGCCGGGCCGACGAAGGCCTGGCTCGTCGCCCATGCCGACGACCGACTCGCCCGTCCCTTCCGCGACCGGGCCTTCGCCAAGCGGCCGGCGGAGGAGCTCTACGACCTCCGCGCCGACCCCGAGCAGCTCGTGAACCTGGCCTCCGACCCGGCGTTCGCCGACGCGAGAGCACGCCTGGCGACGGAACTCCTCGACCGGCTCCGCGACGCGGGCGACCCGCGTCTCGAGCCCGACTGCCCGTTCGAGCGGCCTCCGTTCACCGATCCCGCGCCGCGACGGTAGCCCGGCTTCTCAGAGCCCGGAGGCGCCGGTCGTCTCCTGCTGGCGCTGCTCTTTTTTCAGCGGGAACTCGACCACCACGAGCTTCTTCGTCTCGGGGTCGTAGGCCCA